>JAFQKL010000164.1 GCA_017396965.1 Clostridia bacterium | reverse complement strand
GGCGGCGGTGCGAAGATGCTTTTGTGTGTCCTTTTTCATTTTGTAAAACCTTCCTTTCCGATGTCCGGCTTTCGCCTGAACACAGGATAGCGGAAGGGGCGGGGACTTACAAGAAACGAAGGGTGGAAGCGGCGATACGCGGCGTATCACTGTTGTTTATTAAGAACAATCCACTTCACTCCTAAAATCATGAACAAAAACGCCGCCGCATAGGGCTGCCGACCGATGATAAAGAGCAGGGTGGCTATGCCATTCCAGGCGAGCGACAGGGCGCGCTTTCTCTGCGGCCAGGCCCCCTGCCGGCGGTTTTGCAGCGCAAGCGTCAAAAGGCCCACCGCCACCATGGCGGCGGCCACCGCGGCATAGGCGCTGCGCAGACCGAAGGAAACCGCGGTCAGCGACAGCAGCGGCACCCCCTTGATGAGGCCGCCTGCCCGCTGGCCGAAGAAGGGGAGGAAAAAGAGGAGGATGGCGCTGCAGTCGAGCAGGCCGAACAACGGGTCACAAAGCGGCTCCTCCTTCTGCCGGGGGGCCTCCAGAACGGCCGTCTGCAGCTCCTCGCCGGACAGCAGCGCGTCGATCGTCACCCCGTAGAGCGCGGCGATGGCCTTCAGGGAGTCAAGATTCGGGGTTCCCCTGCCCGACTCCCACTTGGAAACCGCCGCCCGCGAGACATAGAGCTGCGCGGCGACCGCCTCCTGGGTCATCCCTTTTTGTTTTCTCAGCTGCTGCAGTTTTTCATTGAATTCCATCGTCTGTCCCTCTTGGCGGTTGAATACGGTGGCGGTAGAGGCGGGAGGGGCCGTCGGCGGTGGTGACGGTGGTGAAGAACTCCCAGCCGTAACGCTCATAAAAGCCCTCGTGGTCGGTGACGAGGTAGAGGGTGTCCACCCCCTGCGCTGCCATGTCGCGGCAGACGGTGCGGAGCAGCCGCCCGGCCAGGCCCTGCCCGCGGCGGTCAGGCTCGACATAGACGGCGCAGACGTTGGGGGCGAGGTCGGGGCGGTCGTGAAAATCGTTTTCGATCACGCCGAGGCCGCCGACGATGCGCTCCCCCTCCATCGCCGCGTACCAGCGGGGGACGGGAGTGCCGCCAAGGCTCTGCTCCATGCTCTCCAGATAAGCGGCGAGGGGGACACGCCATTTTTCATGGAACCAGAATGCCATCTGCCGAAGACGGCCGGGGTGGTCGGCCAGACGGAGGAGGGTGGGGGCGGCCGGGTCTGCGTCACAGCGGCGGGCCGCTGTCCCGGCCGGGTTTCGGGGCGTAAAGTCACAACAGGCGGTGGGCATGGCAGTCTCCTTTGATCAAACAGAATTTTCTCCGCCACGGGGATCCCCGTGGCCGGGCGTGAACAGAAGGCGTCCACGCGGAGAAATGCAAAGGGCGGGAGCAGTGCCCCCGCCCGGTGAACCGGTGTTATTTGATGGTGGCGTCGCCTCTCGTCTCCACGCTGCCGCGCAGAATCGCGCCGCGCTCCACCGTCATGGTGCCGGTGGAGATGTCGCCCACCACCTTGGCGGTGGCGTCGAGGGCCATGTTGTGCTGAATGTCAAGATTGCCGATGATGGTGCCGGAGCTGGTCAGGGTGTCAGCCGTGACGTTGCCGTTGACCGAGGAGCTCTCGCTCAGGCTGACCAGGCCGGTGACGCGGGCATCTCCCGTGAGGCTGCAGCCGACGATGCTCAGGCTCTTGGCGGTGATGTTGCCGGTGATGTCGGAATGCATGGTGACGGTGCCCTCCGAGAGGATATCGCCCTTGAACTCACCCTCGATCTCCACCGAGCCCTCCGAGCGCAGGGTACCCTCGATGCGGGTGCCGGGGGCGATGTAGGTGGTGGGGACGGTGACGATCTTCAGCTCGGGGCGGTCGAGGCGGACAACGTTCTCCGGCTCCTGCCCGCTCCCCTGCTCCGGCTCCTCGGGCAGCGGCTCGGTGGCGGCAAGCGCCTCGGTGCCTTCCGTCTGCACCGCCTGCACCGGGTCGGGATCGCGGACGCCGAACATCTCAAAGAGGGCCTGATTGAAATTATCTTTTTTAGACATGGCGATACCTCATTCTTTTGATACTGTATTCCGCAGTCCATGCTGCGAAGAAGCAGCGCCTGCCGCCGTATGAGCCGGGCGCCGGGGTGCCTTTTGGAAGCTGGAGGGGACTTAATCGGGGTAGCCGAAGAGGATCGGCTGGGTGTTGGCCGCGAGGGGCAGCAGCTGGTAGCCGCGCTGGCGCAGGCCGGCGATCACGCCGGGGAGGGCGGGAGCGGTGGCGGACTGGCCGGCCCCGTCGTGCAGCAGGATGACGGCGCGCTCCATGCTGCCGATGTTGTTTAAGATATTGTTGGTCACAGCGGCGGTGGTGACGCCGCTGGGGGCGGCATCGCCGGCCGAGAGATGCCAGTCGTGCGGCACGAAGCCGCGGCGCAGCATCTCGGCGATCAGCTCCTGATAGATGGCGCGGTTGTAGCTGTTGATGCTGCCGCCGGGAAAGCGGAAGACGGTGGGAGTCTGGCCGGTGGTGTCGCGGATGAGGGTGAAGACGCGGTAGGCATCCTCCAGGTACTGCTCCACCGAGCCGTAGAGGTCGCGGTAGCTGTGCGACCAGGTGTGCATCCCGATGGTATGCCCCTCCTCGGCCATGCGGCGCAGACGATTGAGAGATGCCTCATCCTCCCTGCCGACCACAAAGAAGGTGGCCAAAACCCCTTCCTCTGCCAGCACATCGAGGACTCGGTCGGTGGTGGCGGAAGGGCCGTCGTCAAAGGTGAGGTAGGCGGTGGCGGGGGTGGCAACCAGCTCGCCGATGGGGGCGGGAGCGTAGAAATCGGGGTAGAGGCTGTGGTAGGGGGCCTCGTCCGCCGTGAACACGGGCGCCGGCTCCGGCACGGGCGGCGCGGGTTCGGCGGGCTGCTCCGCCTGACGCCGCAGCGTCTCCACGCTCTGCTCGAGCTCGGCAATCTGCCCCTCCTGCCGGGTCAGCTGCGCCTCCTGCTCTCTCACCGTCCCGCGCAGGGAAAAGGCGGCAACGGTGGGGATCAGAATCATCACCAAAAACGACAGCAGGATGAGATGCTTGAAAAAGCGTACGCTTCCGAAATACATGAGGATCCCTTTCCGGCGCAAAAGACCATGGGGCGGTCGCGCATCAAGGCGGCTGCCCCGGGGTAAAGGTCTGATTTGTTTTATTATAAGGAATCCCGACGCAAAAAGCAAGAGCCCGGCTTCAATTTATGACAGCTTTTCCCCCGCTCCCCGCCGCTTTGGCGGCAGACGGCTTGCGGGGCGGGGGAAAGGAGGCTATAATGAGAGGGAGCGGCGCGCAAACAGGCCGCTTTGGCGATCTGCCGCAAGGAGGTTGCCCGTTTTGATTGACGGGCGGAAAGGAGGACGAAGATGGATCTGCATGAGAGAAGCGACGCGACCAGCCGGAGTCAGGCGCTGCCGGAGCCGGCGGCGGTGGCGGCGGCAAACGAGTTCTCCCTGCGTCTGCTGCGGACGCTGCCGGGCGGGGAGGGGCGGCTGGTGTCCCCCCTCTCGCTGCTGCTTGCCCTCGGCATGACGGCGGGGGGCGCCGCCGGGGAGACGCTGGCCCAGTTTGAGAACCTGTTCGGAATGACGGAGGAGCAGCTGCTTCCCACGCTGACCGCCGTCCGCACAGCCCTGCCCGAGGGGCTTCGGGCGGCAAACGGCATCTGGTTTCGCGAGGATCTCCGCTTTCAGCCGCACGGGGACTTCCTGCAAAAAAACGCCGCCCGGGTCGGTGCGGCGCTGGAGGCGGCTGCGTTTGACGAAGAGACGCTGCGGCGGATCAACGAATTCGTGTGCCGCCACACCGACGGGCAGATCCCCGTCCTCCTCGACCGTCTGCCCAAAGAGACGGTGATGGTGCTGGTCAACGCGCTGGCCTTTGCGGGACTGTGGGAGACGCCTTACGAGGCGGCGCAGCTCCGCGAAGGGGTGTTTCACGCCGCAGACGGGCCGCAGACGGTCCCCTTCCTGCACTCGCGGGAGAAGGGGTATCTGGAGCATCCGCTGGCGACGGGGGTGGTCAAGCCCTACGCCGGCGGTCGGCTGGCCTTTGCCGCCCTGCTGCCGAAGGAGGACGCGGGGGTGGAGGCGCTGCTGCAGGCACTGGACGGCGAGGGGCTGCGCCAGCTGCTGACACGGGCCGAAAGCTGCGAGGTGGACACGGCCATCCCCCGTTTTGAGACGGAGAGCGGCTTTGAGCTGTCACGAGCCCTGCAGGAGCTGGGTCTGACCGACGCCTTCGACCCGCATCGGGCGGACTTTTCCCGGATGGGCCACTGCCCCGACGGCGCGGCGATCGCCATCGGCAGCGTGGTTCACAAAACGCGCCTTCGTCTCGACGAACGCGGCACCGAAGCCGCCGCGGCAACGGCGGTGACGATGGTGCGGATGACGGCGCTGCGCCCCACCGAACCGAAGACGGTGCGGCTGGACCGGCCGTTTGTGTATGCGGTGGTGGATCTGTGGACGGGGATGCCGCTCTTCCTCGGCGTGCTTGCGCAGGTTGCGGGGACTGGGGCGTCTGTTTGACAACACGGTGACAACACGAAAAAGCCGACCCGGAATCTCTGTGGTTTCCGGGTCGGTTTCTATTGCGTTCTATAACAAGCGATCCGGGGTTTTGTCAAAGGGATCCCATTCTTCCCCTAAAAACCTTGCTCCGCCATCGCCCCTTCCTCCAGCGGCATCAGGTCAGGATTTGCGTACGCCCGAAGCGATCCCATCGCCGGGCGGACCGGCCCTTCCAGACGTCTCATGGCGGAGGGCTGAAAGGGCATCCCGTTTTCCAGCAGGCTCTGCGCGGCAAACATCCGCACCGCGTTGGCAAAGGTAATGCCCATCTGTCGGTACAGGTGCTCGACTCGTTCTTTCATCTCGGTGTCCATCCGAACCTGCATCACCGATTCTTTGGCAGCCATGGTTGCCTCGCCTCCTTTTCTCCGCTTTTGTATTTTTATTGTGATACAAAGTTCCATAGTTGTCAACCAAAGTCTCTTTGTCCCCGCTGAAAAAACGGCCGGGAAATCCTGGCCTGCGGCCGAGTTCTTGTGAATCACCTCTTCCATTCAAAGACAGATTATGGTACACTGTGTGAGACGTCGCGGCGCCGAACCGTTCCTCCTGCCGCACCGTTTGACAAAACATCAAAAGCGATGAGAGGAGCCCCAAATGTACCCCAATCTGGAAAACATCCTGCGTCCCATCGGCCACAAAGAGGGGCGGACGGTGAAGCTGGCGATCCTGATGACCCTGCTGGTCGGCGGGCTGGGGATCTCGTTTGTGAAAAGAGGCATGACCTGGGAGAACGACCGGCGCGCGTTTTTGATGCTCGGCGCTCTGGCTGCCCTCTATCTCGCGGCGATTCCGCTGGGGAGGCTGCGCACATGGCGCACTCTGCAAAAGCTCTGTTCCCGGTTCAGCGCGGCCCAGCTGCAGCGAATCGAGCTGGAATGTACCGAGGCGACGCCGATCCGCGGTGTTGTGGTGACCTCCCGCGTCCTCGCCGGCGAGATGACCCTGCTGCCGATTGCGGAGATCGTCTGGATCCACGAGCAGAACACCGTCCAGAAGGCGGGGGTCGCCACCATCAACGAGCTGATAGTGGTGGACAAGGAGCGAAAGCAGCATCGGCTGATGCTCAGTGTCAAGGCGGGGCCGTTCCGCCAGGCGGACGCGGAGGCTGTGCGGGAGATTGTCACCCGGCTGCGAAAGCACAGTCCCGGCATCTTCTTCGGCAACGACAAGGAGCTCACCCGCCGCTTCCGCACGGACTTCGCCGGAATGGTCGCCCATGTGGAACAGCGGGCGGCGGAGATGTCTGAACGGTGACGATGCGGCGACCTTTCCACTGTCCCCATGCTGCGCACAATAAGGCACCCCCTGTGTCCGGTCAGAACACAGAGGGTGCTTTCTTTGGGTGCTTTGTTTCTCCTCGTCAAATCTCAGCGTCAATTCTCCGATCTGCCATCTCTTCAGACGTCTTACAAACGTCTTCGCCTCATCCTCCGAAACCTTGCGAAGCCCCCTCCCCGCCGGACGCCCGCTCCTTCAGCTGACACACCAGCTGGGTCATCGTCCCCATCGGGCAGTAGACACACCAGCTGCGCGGCTTAAACAGCACCATCGTCACCAGCCCCAGGATGGTCGAGGTGAGCATGACGCTGTAAAACCCGAAGGCAAACTGCGCCACCCAGGGGGCGGCGCCGCCGCCGTAGGCCCAGTGCCAGGGGAGGCGGAAGGTCCAGAGCAGGGTCACCGCCTGCCGCAGGTCGGCGCCGCGGAAGACGAGCCAGGTGTTCCACAGCATCACCGAGAACATGGTGAGGAAGAAGAGCAAAAAGCCGTAGCGGAAGGCGCGGCTCTTCATCCAGCGGGGGATGTCCTTCTTGCGGGAGAGGCCGAAGCGGCCGCCCAGCAGGGAGAAGAGCTGTCCCCTGCCGCAGAGCCGGTTGCAGTAGCCCTTGCCGCCGCCGATCGAGATCAAAAGCGGCGTGAAAAAGCAGATCAGGCCGAGCCAGGCGAAGAGGATGTTGAAAAAGCCCATCGTCAGATAAAAAAGGGAGAAAACCCAGAGGAAATCATACCACTTCTTTTTCTCCGTCATCTCATCGCACCTCCCCTGAAGTCCCATCTTCCACCATCGTGATCACCGAGGCGGGACACTCGGCGGCGCAGCGCCCGCAGCCGACGCAGCGGTCGGACACCTCGGCATACAGCCCCCGTCTCACTGAAATCGCCCCCAGCGGGCAGACCTTGACGCAGCAGCCGCAGGCGACGCAGTCACGCACGGCAACCGACGCGCGGCGGCGGGTTCTCTTCCTTGTCTCGATTGTCTCCATGAACGGCACCTCCGTTTTCCGTTTTTTTCATCATACACGGGTTTCCCCGCCGCTTCTGTGACCCTGTCACCGAGTTTGCCGCCCGGCTTTTGTTTTTTCGCCCCGCGCCCCTTGTAATTTCACGACCTTTCCGATATAATAAAGAAAAACCATCCAAAGACGGGAAAAATCCCCGCCTTGTTATGTTAAAGAGAGGACTCTGCATGAACCTGGCAAACAAGATCACCGTTGTGCGTATGCTCTTTATCCCCGCCTTTCTGGTGCTGATGCTGCACGTCCCGGCGCCGACGGGGCCGCTTTGGGCCTTTGTCATCTACCTCGTCGCCTCGCTGACCGACAAGCTGGACGGCTACATCGCCAGAAAATACAACCTCATCACCACCTTCGGCAAGTTCTTAGACCCCCTGGCCGACAAGCTGCTGGTCACCTCCGCCCTCGTCTGCCTCACCTGGTACGGGCGGTGTTCCCCCTATGTCACGGTGCTGATTCTCGCCCGTGAGCTGGTGGTCACCTCCTTTCGCATCGTCGCCATGGGCAGCGGACTGGAGCTGGCGGCAGACGGCTGGGGCAAGGCCAAAACCCTGCTGCAGAACATCGCCATCTATGTGGCCCTGGTGGCCATGGGCCTGCCCAACCTGCTCCCCTTCCTGACTCAGGCGGGCAGCCTCCTACTCTGGGCCGCCGCGGTGCTCACCGTCTATTCCGGCTACCGCTATCTGGCAAACAACTGGAGCTGTATTGGGACCAGTTGGTAGTCCCCTGCAGGGGTCGCCGCCCGGCCGCCGGCAGGGCTCGCCGCCTGGCCGCCTGCAGGGCTCGCCGCCGCAGCGGCGAAATCCCCTTTCGGTCCGCCCCTGATAACAATCCCCCATCCACCAGCGCACCAACACGAAGAACAAATAACATTGAGAACAATACACGAAACCCCATACAATCTACAGAGAGGAGCAGCCAGACCTATGAAGCTGTACAACGACCTGACACGGCGCAAGGAGGAATTCGTCCCCATCAAGGAGGGCGAGGCCACCATCTACGCCTGCGGCCCCACTGTCTATAACTTTTTCCACATCGGCAACGCCCGCCCCTTCATCGTCTTCGACTGTCTGCGCCGCTACCTGACCTATCGCGGCTACAAGGTCAAGTTCGTCCAGAACTTCACCGACGTGGACGACAAGATCATCAAAAAGGCCAACGAAGAAGGCACCACCAGCGAGGAGGTCGCCCAGCGCTATATCGACGAGTACTTTGTCGACGCCGGCGGCCTCGGCGTCCTGCCCGCCGATGTCCACCCCAAGGCCACCGAGACGATGCCCGAGATCATCGAGATCGTCAAGACCCTGGTGGACAAGGGCTACGCCTACGAGTCGAATGGCGACGTCTACTACCGCACCTTAAAGTTCAAGGACTACGGCAAGCTCTCTCACCAGCCGCTCGACGAGCTGCAGGCGGGCGCCCGCATCGACGTCAGCGAGCAGAAGGAAGATCCGCTTGACTTCGCCCTCTGGAAGGCGAGCAAGCCCGGCGAGCCCGCCTGGGACTCCCCCTGGGGCCCCGGCCGTCCCGGCTGGCACATTGAGTGCTCCGCCATGGCCAACAAGCACCTCGGCCAGACCATCGACATCCACTGCGGCGGTCAGGACCTGATCTTCCCCCACCACGAAAACGAGATCGCCCAGTCCGAAGCCGCCAACGGCTGCACCTTTGCCAACTACTGGGTCCACAACGGCTATATCAATGTCGACAATCAGAAGATGAGCAAGTCGCTCGGCAACTTCTTCACCGTCCGCGAGGTGGCCGCCAAGTACGACTATGAGGTGATCCGCTTCTTCATGCTCTCCGCCCACTACAGAAGCCAGATCAACTACTCCACCGAGACGCTCGACCAGGCCAAGGCCGGCCTCGAGCGGCTGTACAACTGCAAGAACAACCTGCTGTTCTTAAAGGACAAGGCGGCGGAAGGCGCGCTGACCGAGGCGGAGGCCGCCATCGTCGAGAAGTTCGCCGCTCACAAGGAGAGCTTCCTCGAGGCGATGGACGACGACATGAACACCGCCGACGCCATCTCCGCCATCTTCGAGCTGGTGCGCGACATCAACACCGGCGCGGCAGGCTCCCCCACCCGTGCCTTTGTCGAGGCGGCGCTCGCCATCTTTGAAGAGCTGTGCGGCGTGCTGGGGCTGTGCTCCGGCAAGGAAGAGGCGCTGGACGACGAAATTGAGACGATGATCGAGCAGCGTCAGCAGGCCCGCAAGGCAAAGGACTTCAAGACCGCCGACGCGATCCGCGACAAGCTCCATGAGATGGGCATCGTGCTGGAGGATACACCGCAGGGTGTCAAGTGGAAGAGAGCCTGAGCGGCAGCAAACAGGCTGTGACACGAAAGCCGCCCCAAGGGGCGGCTTTCTTCCTCTTTTTTCTTCGCGTTCTGTTTCCCGCCCCGCTTTTTCCCGCTCCCGGGTTCCTTCCCGATGGAAGCCGGAGGCCGTACGCGGCAGTCCGTCTGCCTGATCCGCAACCGTCCAACTTCAAAGGAGGGATCCCCCATGTATTTTGAAAAGAGCGACTTCCCCGCCGAACAGCGCAATCCCGCCACACTGGCCTACGTCGGCGACGCCGTCTTCGAACTGCTGGTACGGGAGCGGCTGCTGCAGGGCCACCCGGAGAGCACCGGCCCGCTGCACAAGCGGGCGGCAAAGCTGTGCAGCGCCGTGGGTCAGGCCGCCGCCGCCGAGGCGATGCTGCCGCTGCTGACCGAGGGGGAGCTGCGTCAGTTCAAGCGCGGGCGCAACGCCGCACTGGCGGTGGCCAAGCGCAAGAACCCCACCGTCCACTGCGCCGCCTCCGGGCTGGAGACGCTGTTCGGCCTGCTCTATCTGGAGGGACGAAAGGCGCGGCTGCTCGAGCTGTTTGAGGTGGCCTGGCAGCTGCTGGGCGAGGAGGAGACGGCAGGGTGAGCGGCAGAGCCGTCCTCTGCTTCCCTGCCGGTCCAGCGGGGCGGTGTCGGGGCTTTGCACCTCTTTGCCGACAGGCGGGCAATTGCCCTGCGGCAAAGCCTGACAGAATGCGAATCAAGTCTGATGGATCCTGAAAATTCCCGAGGGATGACAGGTCTTCCAACAAAAGAAACCACGGCCCGGAGCGTTTGTTCCGGGCCGTGGTTTTTTACGGTCACGAGGTCGTCATGCGCCTCTGCCGTCTGCGGTGCGGCGGGTCGCCGCCAGCCTTGCTACTTCTGGTTGGTGTAGCGGCCGCCGCCTCTGTTCTGGCTGTTCTGGTTGTTCTGGTTGCTCGACTGATTCTGCTGTCTGTTCTGCTGATTCTGATTGTTCTGGTTGCTGCTCTGGTCGTCCTGCTGATCTCTCAGTCTGCCGGGGTTGTTGCGATTCTTGTTGTCGGCCATGTCCGTTACCTCCAAATTTTCTTTGGCTTGCGCCATCGGTAGCAGTATGGCCGGGGAGGATGGAAATATACCCGGCTTGATCACTTCGGTTCGCCGTCGGAAAGTCCCTCAAGATAAGCCTCTGCTTTGGCACGTCGAACCGGGTCGAGACTTCGATAGAAGCCAAGGAGGGCTTTTTCCTCAGCATTCAGCTCCTCCCACCCCGACCTGTGTTGCTCCCTTCCCATGAGATAATCAATGCTGACTCCAAACAAATCGCTGAGTTTCACCAAAACCGCATAGCTGGGATAGTGTTTCCCGCTCTCATAGGCACTGACCGTCTCTTGACTGACCTCCAGCTCAATACTCAATCGAACCTGCGACATCCGGCGCCGCTCGCGCAGCTCACGGATCCTGTTTGCCATTTCTCTCACCTCTAAAAAATTCTACAGGTTAAACCCATATCTTCATGATATCTACCACTTTTGGCGATAACGAGAGGAATAACGGGGGTGCTTATGTCATACAGAGCCGATTCAACAGGGACCAGCACGGATTCACGGCAGGTGATCGGCGAGCTGCTGGGACTGAGACGGGCTTTGCTGGGGAGGTTGACACAGCTGGCGCGGATCCGTGAGCTGTATCAAACTTTGAAGAATCAGCGGGCCGACGCGCTGCTCCGGGCGGTGCTGCTTCGCTGTGAGCGGTGTCTGACCGGGATCCCGACGCCGGACGGGCTTCAGGGTGACGACGGCGTCCCGGTACCGACCGCGTTTTTATCGCTTCTTGACCATGCCGTCCGCCGCGACACGGCAGACGGCGAAATCGAGGACGCGGTTGAGCAGTATTTTTCCGGCATCGAGGCGTGTTATCCTGTGGCAAAAGCTAAATAAAAAAAGACGCGGTGCCGGGTTTTGGCATCGCGTCTTTTTGTTTTTCCGGCAGGTGCCGGGGTGTGCGGCGGGAAATTCGGGAAATTACTGCGGCTGCCCCTCCTGTCCCGCTGTCCCCTCCACCGCCTCCGCCGTCTCCGCGGCGCGGGCGGCGCCCTGTTCGGTGAGGGTGAGCAGGCCGTTGGCGGCCTCGGTGATGTCGCCCTGCTCGCGGGCCAAGGTGAGGGCGGTGGTGATGGCGGCGGTGACGTGGCCGCCGAGGCGGGTGTAGCCGAGCTTGCGGGCGGTTTCGCGCAGGAGGTCTTCGGGGAGCATACTGAACTGTTCGCTGAGCACGGTGCAGGCGGCGTTGCGCAGCTCCTGCACCGGGATGTCGCGCAGCTCGCGGCGGGCCTCGCCGCTGCCGGCGACGCGGTAGAGGCGGTAGGCGGCGGGGTCCTGATCGGCGCGCCAGTAGAAGATGGCGCCCTCGCCGGTGGTGCGTTTTAAACCGAGGGCGTGGTACAGCTCCGCCAGACGGCTCTGGATGCGGCTGCCGGCGCGGGCGATGCCGCAGCTCTGCAGCAGACGGCGGGTGAGCAGGGCCTCGCTGACAGGGGCCTCCTGCGCGATCACCTGCAGCACCTTGCGGCCGATGTCCGCCGAGCGGGCGGGGAGCAGGAATTCCTCGGTGGTGAGCAGCTCCTCTTTCAGAAGGGCGGGCTGATAGACCGGGGCGACGGCCTGCGGACGGGGGGCGGGCTTTGCCTCTGCCGTCTTTGGCGGAGGAGGCGGCGGCTCGGACGCATCCGGGGCGGGACGGTCGGCGGCAAGCTCCGCCTGCTCAAGACGCTCCAAGATGCGGGCCAGCTCCTTTTTGCTGTTGTCCCACCAGTCCATCGTAAAGAGGCGGTGGATCTGCCAGCCGAGGCCCTCGAGGACGGCAATCTGGGCGATCTCGCGATCTCTGGTGGTGCGGGCGCTGCCGTAGGCCTCGCCGTCGAGCAGGATGCCGAGGAGGTAGCGGTCCTCGTCGCGGGGGTCGACCACGCCGATGTCCACCCTAAACTCGGAGCGGCCGACATTTTGCTGGGTGCGGTAGCCGCGGCGCTCCAGCTCACGGCAGATGGCGCGGGCGATGCCGGTTTCGCGGCTGCGCTGGCGGCGGGCGGTGTTGTCGTCCAGGGCGAGACGGGAGCCGGCGGCGTATTCGAGAAACGCCTTGAGCGCGGCCACGCCCTCGGCGCCGGTGCGGGAGAGGTTGATGCGGTCGGGGGTCATCGAGGAGAAGACCACCATCTCCTGGCGGGCGCGGGAGACGGCGACGTTCAGCCGCCGCCAGCCGCCGTCACGGTTTAAGGGGCCGAAGTTCATCGACACCTTGCCCTCCTCATCCGGCCCGTAGCCGATCGAGAAGAGGATCACATCCCGCTCGTCGCCCTGCACATTCTCCAGATTCTTGATGAACAGCGGCTCCTCGCCGCCGAAGGCCCACTGCTCAAGGGCGGGGTCGGCGCGGCAGGCTTCGGCGAGCAGATCGTCGATCAGGTGCTGCTGGGGGATGTTGAAGGTGACGACGCCGACGCTGAAGCGGGACAGCTCCCTGTCCCTGCTGCGGCGGATGAGCTCCGCCACCACCGCTTCGGCCTCGGCCCGGTTGTGGCGGCTCCTGCCGCGCTCGAAGACGCCGTCCACCAGCCGCAGCGTCACCTTGGACTGGCGGTCGTTGACCGAGGGGAAGGTGAAGAGGCGGTTTTCGTAGAACCGGCTGTTGGAGAAGGAGATCAGGCTCTCATGGCGGCTGCGGTAGTGCCAGAGGAGGTGGCTTTCCGGCAGCCTGAGGGCGAGGCAGTCGTCGAGAATACTCTCCAGATCCTCCATCTCGCTCATCTCCTCCTCGCTCGTGCCGGTGGCGAAGAAGGAGGTGGGGGGCATCTGCTTGGGGTCGCCGACGATGACGGCTTCTCGGCCTCTCGCCAGCGCGCCGACCGCCTTGCAGGTGGGCAGCTGGGAGGCTTCGTCGAACACCACCAGGTCAAAAGGCTCCCGCCCCGGCTCCAGGTACTGCGCCGCCGAGATGGGGCTCATCAGCAGGCAGGGGACGAGGCGGGGCAGCAGCGTCGGCAGCTGTTCAAAGATGCGGCGCAGGCTGACGCCGCGTCCGCCGCTGCGGATGGCGCGCTGCAGGATGCCAAGCTCCGAACTCTGCGCCGCCTCTCTGGCGAAGCTGGGGACGCGGGCGGCCAGGCGGCAGTAAAGCTCTTCGCGGGTGAGGCTGATGATCTCACTGTCCATCCGCTTCAGCTGCTCCACCTTTTCCCGGAAGACGGTGCCGGAGAAGCGGTCGAGCGCGGGGTCTGCGGCGATGGCGGCGGTGATGAGGGCCTGACAGACGTTCTTCTGCCAGGCGGGGATGAGGGCCTCCAGCGCCAGGCCCTGACGGCAGGCGGCGACGACGTTTTGCAGCCCGCCCTCCTCCGCCTCGCGGGCGGCGCTGTTCCAGGTGATCCAGTCGCGCAGGGTGTCGGCGCTGTCCTGCAGGGTGGCGCAGAGGCGGCGCTGACTGTCGGCCCAGCCGTCGCCCTCGTGTTCGCGGACCGAAAGGAGCTGGTAGAGGGTGTTCTTGGCCGGCAGCAGCTGCTCCCAGGCGGCGGTGAGGTCGGCGAGGGGGCCGCCGAGGGCGGGGACGCCGCCGTGGCGGATGCGGGCGGCATCGGAGCCGGTGAGGGTGCGAAGACGCAGGGCGCTGGCGCGGGCGAGCTCCACAAGGCGGGCGATTTCGGCCCAGTCGGTCTGCTCGCCCTTGTCGAGAAAGTCAAGCTCCTGGCCGCGGCGGGCAAACAGCGCGTCGCCGGCGGCCTTCTTCTCCTGATACTCGGCCAGCTTCTGGAACTCCCGGCCGAGGGCGGCGCGGTCCACCGTGCCCTTGGCGAAGGCGGCCACCTGACGGCTCAGGCGACCCAGTCCCATCGTGCGCGGCACCAGCCATTTGCCGGCGTTCTCGCTGTGGGAGAGGAAGAGCTGCTGACCGGGCAGGCGGAAGAAGCCCTCCTGCCAGCGGGCGGCGAGATCGCGGCGCAGGGCGGCGGCCTTTTCGTACTGGGAGGCCATCACAGCGATGTCGCCCAGGCGGCGCTCACAGTCCTCCCCTGCCCAGACGCGGGGCAGCTGCTGCCAGAGCACCAGCTCCGCCGCCGTCTCCGCCATCCGCCGCAGGGCGGAGAAGGTGGAGGGCGCCGGCTCGCCGAGGGCTTCGGCCAGCTGCTCGGCGGCAGAGGCGGTGCGCTCGAGGGCGGCGGCGTAGTCCGAAATCGCCGGGGGCAGGGCGGTTTTGAGCTGCTGGGAATAGACCTCACTGCCCACCGGCTCCAGCGGATGGTCGGCGGGGTGGCCGACGGCGCGGGCGGCGGCGGTCAGCTGTTCCAGCAGGCTCTGCTGACGGTCGAGCAGCGCGGGGGTGGCGGTGGCGGCGAAGGGGGCGGGCAGCGGCGGCAGGTCTTCGGCGTCGCGCACCGTCTCATAACGGCTGACCAGCTGGTAGAGGCTGAGGCCGGAGGGGGTCCTTCGGTGGAGGGCCACGGCATAGGCGTCCAGCTCCTTTCGCAGGGCGGAGAGCTGCTCCGCCCTTCTGGCGTAGGCCTCGGGGGGCTGCTCTTTGGTCACCTCGGTGGCGCGGCGCAGCTGCTCGAGCACCGCCTTTTTGCGGGCCTTGTTGGAGTGCAGCTCAAGGCAGAAGGGGGCGATGCCGATCTTTTCGAGGCGCTTTTGCACCACCTCCAGCGCCGCCATCTTCTCGGCGACAAAGAGGACGGTCTTCCCCTGCGCCAGGGCGTTGGCGATGAGGGCGGTGATGGTC
>JAFQKL010000163.1 GCA_017396965.1 Clostridia bacterium | reverse complement strand
TCCAGATCCGACCCCTGATCCCATCCCCACCCCGGATCCTGTCCCAACCCCGGATTCCCCCCCGACCCCCGCCCCGGATCCGATTTCCACTCCCGCCCCCGTCCCCACCCCGGTGGAGCCTGAGGCGTCGGACACTACGCCGGACGGGGAGGGCCTTGCACCCTTCCTGACCTTCGGTTCGCTGAAAACCGTCACCTACCCCGGCTCCACCTCCAAGCTCACCCTCGACTTCTGCAGCGACGGTCGGTCACAGCGGGTGGAGATCCGCGAGGCGACCATCGCGGCCAGCCCGTCGAGCGGAGTGCTCATCGAGGGCGACTTCCTCACCGTCCCCCGCAGCTCCGGCACCATCCTCCTCACCGCCACCTGGAACGGCTACACCGCCACCAAGGAGATCTTCGTCAAGCCGACCGCCGACCAGATCGCGCTCTCGATGCTGAGCAGCTACCGGCGCTACACGCCGGGAGCCGCCGAGGAGACGACGCTCTATGTCTTCGACTCCAGCAGGTTCCACGGTCAGGACTACACCGTCACCTGGTCGGTGGATGATCCCACCTTCCTCACCCTCGAGCCGAAAGAGGAGAACGGCGAGCACAGTGTCCGCTTCACCGCCCTGCGCCCGGGGATTGGCGTTGTCACCTGCCGCGTCACCGCCCCGGACGGCAGCTACAGCGAAAACTACTGCACCGTCTGCTTCCTGAAATAGCAGTGCCCGCGGCAGTGTCTCGCCCCCTGATTGCCAGGTCTGCCGACCCGGCATCCGGGGAGAAGTGCGGCTTGCCTTGGGGGCAGAGTCCCGCTGTTTTTGAATGGATCACACAACAAAACCGACATCAATCCGTGGTGATGGATGCCGGTTTTCCACGTCCTGTCCAATTTTCGCCCAAAACGCACCCGAAATTTTGACATTTCCCCAAAATCAGTGAAAATCCCTATTGAAAATACGGAATAAGTGTGATAAGATTATGATAATGATTGCCCTCCGTATCTCTGAGGGAGGACAGTTCTCATATTTTGTAAGTGGTGGACGAGCCCCTTTCAAAATACCAATGGATCGCGTCAGCACGCAGCCTTTTGGGATTTGGAACGGGGCAGTCTTTTTATTTTTCAGGAGGTAGAATCATGAAAAAAGTCACGGCATTGCTTCTCACCACCCTCATCCTGCTGGCCCTGCTGGCCGGCTGCAGCAGCGGCGGAGACGAGACCGTCGACCTCGCCGCCCAGGTCACCGCCGACCCCGGCGAGCTGCACCTCTTTGCCGACGGTGTCGACGTCACCGACGGCAACATCACCTTTGAGCAGATCAAGGACAAGTTCAGCGCCGTGGAGCTGGACGGTGTCCACTACTACGCCACCACCATCAAGAACCTCTGCGCCTACGACCTCTCCGGCATCCAGTCCTTCTTCGGGGAGGCCACCGACGGCTTTGTGCGCTACTACACCGACCTTGAGAACGCCCACATCGCGGTGCTCCAGTCGGAGGACGGCACCACCTGGACCCAGATCGACAACGAAGGCACCCCGGCCTTCGCCCTGGTGCTGCCGGAGGGCAACATCATCCACGGTGGGACCAACGTCTACCTGCTCAGCGAGCCGGTGGACTTCTCCGTGCCGATCCAGGTGAACGGCACTGAAATCGGCCAGCTGAACCACGCTGACTTTATGAAGAAGACCCCTGTGGGCGATCAGAAGGTCACCACCGGCCTCTTTGATGGCTCCTTCAAGTACAAGTTCGGCGAAGCCACCTACAAGGGCCGCTTCCTCGGCATCAACTATGAGACCCTGGTCGCCAAGCTCGCCGCCCTCAATATGCCCATCGAAGGCACCATCAAGGAGATGGAGCTCTACGGCATCAACGGCCTCGACAAGGAAGGCAAGAACGTGGAATACACCCTCTACCCCGATGAGAACACCTGGTACGGCAACGTCTCCTTCATCTGTATGTACGACGGCATGGTCAACAACCCCAACGTCAAGGACATCGACCTCGGCCTCACCGCCTTCATCAACGGCACCGGCCAGAAGTGGATCACCTATCAGCTGACCGCCATCAACTTCATCACGGAGTAAGACTTTCCCAAAAAACAACCTGCCCCGGAGGCGACTTCGGGGCAGGTCTTCCATGAGGTGAAAATATGAAGAGATTTGTAAGCCTTCTGCTCTGCTGCACCCTGCTGCTCGGCCTTGCCGCCTGCGGCAGCACCGGCGGTGAGCAGCAGAGCGAGAGCAAGACCGTGGTGGATCTGCTCGGCCGCGAAGTCGCCGTGCCGGAAAAGGTGGAGCGCATCGCCGCCATCGCCGGCCCCACCTATGAGATGGTCTATATGCTCGGCAGCGCCGATCAGATCGTCATGGTCAAGAGCGGCCATACCGACAGCTACCCCCTCGCCAACCTCACCAACCCCAAGCTCAAGGATCTGGCCGGCATCTCCGCCAACCCCAGCTCCAGCGTCAACATTGAGGACTATCTGCAAAACGACATCGACCTCGTCATCTACTACGACAACGAGATCGAGTTAAAGAAGTTTGACGCTGTCGACATGGCGGCCGTCGTCGCCACCAAGAACACCGGTCTCATGGACTCCCTCGAGCAGGCCCAGTCCCAGAGCATTGATGAGTTTGTCGGCAACGTCACCCGTCCGCTGCAGATCCTCTCCACCGCCCTCGCCACCGAGGAGGCCGCCGCTGAGTACGAAGCCTGGAGCGCCTACTGCGAGGAAAAGCTTACCATGATCTATGAGCGCACCAAGGACCTCACCGACGATCAGCGCAAGACGGTCTACTGGGGCAACACCTGGGGCGAGGAAATCCGCTCCACCTACGCCCTCAAGAACCGCTGGTATGAAGTCAACCTCGCCGGCGGCCGCCTCATCGGCCCCGAGGAAAACAGCAACTTCCCCGAGGTCACCTCCGAGCAGCTCTATTCCTGGGATCCCGATGTGATCCTGGTCGACAACCGCGGCGGCCTGCCCGGCCTCGTGATGGAGAGTATGTACCGTGAGAACAGCAAGTGGTCCACCCTCTCCGCCGTTCAGAACAAGGAGCTGCACCGCATCCCCGCCGGCATCTTCTTCCTCGACAAGGGCAGCACCACCACCCTGCTGGTGCTGTGGATGGCCACCTTCCTCCAGCCTGAGCTGTTCGCTGATATCGACATGGTGGAAGAGGTCAAGTACTACTACGAGGAGTTCTATGAGTTCCCGCTGACCGACGAGCAGGCTCAGAATGTCATCGACGGGTGGGTTGTCGACGATGAGTAAGACAAATTCCGCCCCGGACGTTGCCCTGCCTGCCTTGGGGCAAAAGCAGTCGCCGGTGAAATGGGCGATCATGATCGCGCTGCCGTTGGTGGTCTTCTTCGTCTCCCTCTTTTTGGGGCGGTACGACGTCTCGGCGGGCGAGGTGGTCAAAATCTTCGCCAACTGGATCTTCGATGCCGGCTACCCGCAGACCTGGACCGACTCGGCGCAGAAGGTCATCATTCAGGTGCGCTTTCCCCGCGCGGTGATGGCCGCCTTTGTGGGTGCGGGCCTTTCGATGTCGGGCGCCGCTTTTCAGGGAATGTTCCAGAATCCGCTGGTCAGCCCCTTCATCCTCGGTGTTTCGGCCGGAGCCTCCTTCGGCGCGGCGCTGGGGCTGGTGCTCAGCCTGCCCTATGTGGCGGTGCAGGGCATGGCCTTTGTCTTCGGGATGCTGGCCGTCGCCATCACCTACTTCATGGCGCGGATTTATAAGACGACGCCGGTGCTGATGCTGGTGCTTTCGGGCACGGTTGTCTCCGCCTTCTTCCAGGCGCTGCTCTCCATCATCAAGTTCACGGCGGAGGGCGACGAGAAACTGCCCGCCATCACCTTCTGGCTGATGGGCAGCCTCGGCAGCGTCGGCCTGCAGGATCTGCTGATCTCGCTCATCCCCATCGTCGGCTCCTGCATCGGGTTGATGGTGCTGCGCTGGCGGATCAACCTGCTCTCGATGGGCGACCGCGAGGCGAGATCCCTCGGTGTCAACACCCAGCAGACCAATCTGATGATCATCATCTTCTCCACCGTCATCACCTCCACCGCCGTCTCCATCTGCGGTATCATCGGCTGGGTGGGGCAGGTGATTCCCCACTTCTGCCGCATGATCGTCGGCCCCGACCACAAGGTGCTGATCCCGGCCACCATGTTTGTCGGTGCCACCTATATCCTGATTGTCGACAATCTCTGCCGCCTGCTCTCGGCCAGTGAGATCCCCCTGGGGATCCTCACCGCCATCATCGGCGCGCCGGTTTTTGCCTACCTGCTCAGGAAGACGAAGGGAGGCTGGAACTGATGACAGAAACCATGCAGTCCCCTGCGACAAACGCCATCCCCAAGATCGAGGTGGTGGGCGGCTCCTTCTCCTACAACCGCAAGGCCACCATCTGGGACGGCATCAATCTGCAGGTCAACGAGGGAGAGTGCGTCTGCCTGCTCGGCGCCAACGGCTGCGGAAAGACAACGCTGCTCCACTGTATGTGCGGTGCCCACCCCATCACCGGCGGTCAGGTGCTGGTCAATGGCCGCAACATTCAGGAATACTCGATCACCGAACTGGCGCAGACGGTGGGCATCGTCTACCAGGATCACACCGTCTCCTTCCCCTATACCTCCCTCGAAGTGGTGCGGATGGGCCGCGCCCCCTATCTCGGAATGTTTGAGACCCCTTCCCAGGAGGACACCGCACTGGCCTACGAGGTGATGAAGGAGCTGGGCATCGAGGACATCGCCGGCACCAGCTACAACAAGATCTCCGGCGGCCAGCGCCAGCTGGTTCTCATCGCCCGCACCCTCTGTCAGCAGCCGCAGGTCATCCTCTTCGACGAGCCGACCTCCCATCTTGACTTCAAGAATCAGGCCATCGTCATGAAAACCCTGCAGCGTCTCTCGGAAAAGGGAATGACCATCGTCATGACCAGCCAC
Organism: Clostridia bacterium; assembly: GCA_017396965.1. GTDB lineage: Bacteria > Bacillota > Clostridia > Oscillospirales > Feifaniaceae > Galloscillospira. Next base: position 11,824 of record JAFQKL010000163.1, on the reverse strand, counting down.
TTCCCCTCCCACGCCTGGCAGGTTGGCACCAAGGTGGTGCTGATGGGCCGCAAGGGTGTGCTCTATCAGGGAACCCCGGAGGAGGTCATGACCGAGGACAACCTCTCCGATATGTATGGCGTCCGTGTCCGCATTGTCAACAAGCAGACCGAGGGCAGCAAGGCTTTTTTCTGCGAACCGCGGTTTGACTGATCTCCCCAATCATGTAAACAGGAGGAATCTTCCATGAAACGCTTTTTGGCATTTTTGTTGATGCTCACCCTCTGCCTCTCCCTTGCCGCCTGCAGCAGCAGCGATGAGGGCGGTCAGCAGGAGGAGGAGAAGAAAGAGCTGCCCACCAACCAGACCACCGAGCCTGAAGGCGGCGAGGAAGCCGCCCCCCACTACCGCGACATCATGATCCCCTTTGAGGACCTGATCCCCGCCGAGCGCATTGTCATCCTGCAGAACACCCTGAACTTCGGCCGCGAGGGTTTCTACACCGAGGCGACCAAGCCGGTTGCCGAGGAGCTGACGCTGGACGGCGCCACCGTCAAGGGCTACAAGCTCACCCATGCCCTCAGCTTCCTCACCTACGGCTATGAGAACGGTGCTGTCGTCACCGACGCCGCCGGCAACAGCGAGACCTACACCAAGGAGCAGCTGGAGGCCGCCTATGTCCTGATCGAAGACTTCCAGAGCTACGAGCTGCCGAGGCTCTACGACCCCGCCAGCGGCAAGCTGTTTGCCGACTTTGACCACCTCATCCCCGAGGGCACCGAGCAAAAGGAGATGGTGATCTCGATCGTCACCGAGCAGGACCGCCGCTTCCCCGATATGTTCGCCCTGGTCGGCTGGGACACCGCTTCCACCAACTACCACGTCATGGCCACCGACAAGTTCTTCATCCCCGTCACCCCCGTCGATTATGACGACGGCGAGCTGCGCGGCGCCCTCTCCGGCTCGATCAACGGCACCTTCCCCGACTGCACCGTGGCCCAGGGCAAGATCAACGATGTCATCTATGTGGAAAAGGTTGTGAATTAAATGGAGAACTCTGTTAAGACCAAGGTCTTTGCAGCTGCCGTCCCTTATCTTGAGGGGCTGACTGTCACCGATCTCGTGATCGGCATCTCGCTGCTGGCGGTGGAGCTGAGCGACGGTTCGCTCGGCGTCTCTTACGTTCAGCGGCACGATCTGCCCGCCGAGTGTTCCGCCTTTGCCTACGCACAGGATGCGATTGGTGCGGAGGCGGCAAAGATCGCCCGCTGGTCGGTGGAAGGGGAGGACAACATCGCCCGCGCCATCGGCGGCGCCGTCCTCACCGCCGCCTCCCACCAGCTCTCCGGCATCGAGAACGACGATGACCCCCTCTGCCGCTACGGGATGCAGTATACAAAGCAGGATATCGTCGGCATGATCGGCTACATCCGCCCCGTCGCCAAAACCATCGCCGACCAGGTGGAGAAGTTGATTGTCTTTGACGAGGGGATTGAGCATCAGGAGGGAGCGATTGAGGTCTGCCCCATGGCACGCCAGTCTGAGCTGCTGCCCCTCTGCACCAGGATGGTGATCACCGGCTCCGCCACCGTCAACAACAGCATCGACGGGCTGCTCAAGATGTGCAGCGGCGCAGAGCAGATTGCCCTGGTCGGCTGCTCCACCCCCATGTTCCCGGAAGGGTGGAAGGACACAAAAGTCACCGCCCTCGCCGGGGCCTGGTGGCCGAAGGAGAAAAAGGAAGAAATCTTCCGTATCATCTCCCGTGGCGGCGGGATCAGCCTGTTGCGCTCCGTCATTCAGCACAAAATCGCGCTTGTAAAGTGACTTGTCATCAGCTTGTCATAGGTCGGTCAACTGACATGACAGATGGACCTTGTGGCATGAATTGTATATATCTATATGACAAGACAGAAAGATTGCCTGGATCATGGGTCAAATTTCGTCCTGCCGTGACAATCCGGCCCGCAACACCGTCACCACAGGTTGTCCGGGCAGAGGCAAAGTCGGATGTCTGCGGCTCTGTCACAACCATTTGAGTTTCTGCACTGATCCTTCCCGCCCGTCAAAAACAGCGACCCGCCCGGGAGATTCCGGGACACAGCGTTCACCCGGCACACCAATTGACCACTCCGACGACCCAGATCACCTCGACGACCCCGACCACCCCGACCACCCCAAAAGAACAGCCCCGAACCGAAACCCGGTCCGGGGCTGTTTTCATGTGCTTGTGTCCATATTCCAATCATATTCCACTCGATCTTCCCGCAGGACGCTCCCTGCTCTGTCTGTCCTGCAAGACATCCAAAGCCCGACAGATCCCGCGTCAACAGGGCTTACCCCCCCATCGACATGGTGAAGATCATCAGCTCCCGGCTCTCCGGACGGAGAAAAACCCCTTCCTCCAGCCGCACACCGTCCAGCAGAAAAACGTGTTCATAGAGAAAAACATCATAGTCCACGCCGACTGTCTCCGCCAGCACGGTGAAGATGTCCCCGGCGCTGCTGCCGACGGGGAAGCTCATCTCCTCGGGAAAAACGTAGGGGTGAAATCCGATATAGCGGATGCGGATGCTGATCATGAAATCTCCTCCCGGAGTTTAAAGTCCCAGCTGCTCAATGGCGATTTCCAGGCCGCCCAGCTGCTCAAGAACCTCGCGCTTCGGCATACCGGTCTTGAGATCGCAACCCATGGCCTCGAAGAACAGGTCGCCCGCCTTCTCCGGCTCACGGACGATGCCGGCGTTGGGGCCGGTGGCGATCGGCGGATTGCCGGCGATGCGCGGCGCGATGTCCATCTTGTCTCTGGTGATTCCCTCACGCAGATTGAAGGCATGGCGCAGCATCCAGATGCGGCGGCCGGTGGTCAGCGAAAGCTCGGGGGTGAAGTCGAAGCCGAGCACGGCGCCGACAAAATTGTTGGTGGCGTTGGGAGGCAGCGCGGCGCCGCCCAGCAGGCACATCCCGGAGGTGTTGAGAATCTCGGTGCCGGCTGTCTTGGCAACGTCGGCATTGCCGCGGTTGGGGTCGGAGAGGGGAGTGCGGTTGTCACCGCCCTTGACATGGCGGCCGGGGGTGGGATCGTACTGGAAGGGACGGATATAGCCGTCCACGCCGGGCATCCGGGGATCGTGCATACCCAGCTCAATGCCGGAGGCGGTGGTCAGATACTCATGGCCCTTGCCATAGTAGTTGGCCGCCCACAGCTGGCCGTTGCCGATGATCTTGCCGCAGCCCTCGGCGGCGGCGATCTTCTCGGTGAGGGCGACAATGGCCTCGGCGTTGCCCCAGTTGGCCTCGATGCCGTCCAGCTCCTCTTTGGTGAGGACGCCGTTGTCATAGCACTCCATCACCCAGGCGACGATGGAGCCGCCGGTGATGGTGTCAATGCCGGCGCGGTTGCAGATCTCGTTGCACTTCATGACGGCTTCGAAATCGTCATTCAGGCAGTTGCAGCCGTAGGCCGCCGCGGTTTCGTACTCGGGACGCTCGGTGTCGCCCAGCGGCCACTTGCCGGTGTCCACCCGGTACTCCGCGCCGCAGCGCATCGGGCACTGCGCGCAGCCGTAGTGGCTGGTCAGATACTGATCGCCCACCTCAGGCTTGAAAATGGCCGCTCTCTGCTCGCCGAAATCGACAATGCCGGAGCCGCCCCAGTTTTTCACAGGAGAGTCACCCGAAAGCGCGGAGTTATAGGTCAGGCTGGTGGTGCCCCACTTCTTGTTGCCGTTGAGATAGCCGGCCAGCGGTGCCGGCGGATCGGCGAGGGTGGAGCTGATGACCTGGTTGACCGAGAGGATGGTGTCCTTATCGGCAACCTCAATGGCGCCGGTGCCGCGCACGGCAATGGCCTTGAGCTTCTTCGAGCCCATCACGGCGCCGCAGCCGCCGCGGCCGGCCGCGCGGTGTCCGTCGTTGATGATGTTGGAGCTGAGCAGCAGGTTCTCGCCCGCCGAGCCGATGGTGGCCACCCGTACTCTGGGATCCAGCTCCTGCTTCAAGGTCTCCCAGACCTCCTTGCAGTCCTGTCCCCAAAGGTGGGAGGCGTCGCGCAGCTCCACCTCGCCGTCCTTGATCCAAAGGTAAACCGGCTTCTCGCTGATGCCGGTGAAGAAGATGGCGTCAAACCCGGCGCGCTTCAGCTCGGGGCCGAAGAAGCCGCCCGAATTGGCGTCGTTCCAGCCGCCGGTGACGGGGGACTTGTGTACCACCGTGTACCGACCGCCAAAGAGGGGGCCGGTGGCGTTGGTGGGGCCGGTGACAAAGCCCAGCATACTGTCGGGCCCCAGAGGGTCCGCCCCCGCCGGCATCCGCTCCAGCAGAATTCTGGCGCCGAAGCCGTAGCCGCCGACATAGGTCTGCGCAAACTTCTCATCAAAGGTCTCCACCTGCGTGGTGCCGTTCGTCAGATCGACAAACAGCATTTTGCCGTTAAATCCGTTCATGCTCGATTCCTCCTTCAATGATCTCCGGACGCGGCCGGATCGAAATGGATGTTCCGCGAAGGGCAGGGCGAATCCTTTCCGAATGCGGGAGGCATTAATTAAGCGGTTAATACCCATTGGTTCTGTCCCTCTGACAGAACTCGGATTCTCTTAAAGATGCATACACAAGTATTATATCCCTTTTGTCGCACAGATGCAAGTTCCCATGCCGAAAACAGCATGGATCCGTTGATCTGAGACAAGAAAAAAGCCTTCCCGTGAAACGAAAACACTGCGCCCCTGGCAGCGATCCTTTCCAAAAACGGGAGGCATTCATTCAGCGGTGTATGCCCATCGGCCTTGCCCCTGTGACAAGGCTCGGATGCTGGTTTTATTATACACCGCCGCGATGAGAAAATCAAGTGTAACGGGAAAATCCGCTCCTTCCCGAAAGGCATAAGCACGGGCGTTGACCGGGGGAAGGTCTGTGGTATAATAGTCATGGAAAGAGAGGCAAAACCGATCCGAAGGAGGAGAGAGCGTGCGCGCACGACATGAGAGAAACTTGGGCGTCCTCACCGCCGAAGAGCAGCAGACCCTCGGGCAAAAGCGTGTATTTATCGCCGGCTGCGGCGGACTGGGCGGCTACTCGGCGGAATTCATGGCGCGGGTGGGGGTGGGAGGCCTTGTCCTCTGCGATGCCGACCACTTTGAGGAGAGCAACCTCAACCGCCAGCTCTTCTGCACCGAAAAGACGCTCGGCCAAAGCAAGGCCCATGCCGCCGCCGCCCGTCTGAAAGAGATCGACGGGGAGCTTGCAATCACCGCCCACCACACCACCATCCGCGAAGACAACGCCGCCGACCTCATCCGCGGCTGCGACCTGGTGATCGACGCGCTGGACAGCCTGGAAACCCGCCTCCTCCTGGAGCGGGCCTGCGCCGGGGAGGGGATCCCCTACCTCTTTGGCGGCGTCAACCGCACGGTCGGGATGGTGACCACCGTCCTGCCGGGGGACGATTCGCTGCGCAAGCTCTTTTCCGGCAGCCGGACACAGTCAAAGCCGTCGGTACTCTGCTTTGCGGTGGCCGCCGTCAGCTGCCATCAGGCGATGGAGGCGGTGGAGATCCTGCTGGGACGGCCGAAACTGCGTGGCAAGCTGCTGGTGATCGACCTCCTGCGCAGCGTCACCGAGATTGTGCCGCTGAAACTGTAGCCTTTTGAAAAGGACAGGAAGGGCGCAAAGGCGCCCTTCCTGTTCTGCTTTCTCTGACGCTTTTCGCGGCAAAAACCGTTCGGTCAGGGCGTCACCGGCTCGCAGACCACGGAGCCGCTCACCGTGCCGCTGATGGTGATCGTCGCCGTGCCGGGATCGCCGTTTACCGCAGAGGGCACCGTGATCTCGGGGCCTTCGGCGGAGGGCAGGGTGAGGACGTTGGTGGCCGGATCCACCGTGTAGTCCCCGGGGCCGTAGGTGGTGGTGACACCGCCTGTCATCACCGTGATCTCGCTGGGGGTAAACCCGGTCGGCAGGGCGTCGGTCATGACCACATTGGTGGCGTCGGCGTTGCCGGTGTTGCTGAGGAAGAAGGTGTAGGTGAGCGCATCGCCGGGGGAGACGGTCTCCGGCGCCCCCTGCTTGTAGATCACAAGCTCGGCAAAGGTCTCCGCCGTCACGGTGGCGGTCGGGCAGGGAGAGCTGGTCACCTCGCAGCCGCCGGTGGAGGATCCGCCCATCGCCGTCACGCAGGCGGTGTTGGTGATGGTCGTCGCCGTCAGCGCCGGGTTGACCACCGTGACATAGCTCAGCACCAGTGTCGCCCCCGTGGCCAGCGGGCCGGGGACGGCGACGGTCAGGCTGTTGCCTGAAACGGTGGGGGTCACCGTCACCGGCGCACCGTTTAAAAAGGCGAGCATCGAGCCGTTCAGATAGGTCATCGAGGAGGGGCCGCCCAGATCGTCGGTGACGACGATGTTGTACAGCGGGCCGACGCCGTTGTTGGTCACCAGCAGATTGTAGGTCACCCGCTGCCCGGGACGGAAGGTGGCGGTCTGTGCCGTTTTGGAAGCGGTGAGGCTGTAGGCATCGAGGAGGGTGGTGGTGGCTACGTTGGAAGAGGCCGAGCCGCCGCCCTGTTCCTCGTTGTAATAATAGGAGATCAAAGCCTGGTTGCTCAGGGTGGTCGCCATGAAAAAACTCCTTTCGGATGATCTGCCGCCCGCTTTGGAGAAACGGGGCGGAGGACGGCGAAAGCCGCCGTCTGTTCCAGTATATTGTCGAAGCCTCTTTTCTGTGACGGTGATTGACCCGGAGCAAAGTCTGTGGTATAATGAGAAAAATCCTTTTGAAACCTGCAAATAAATCACCCCCAAAAATAAAATACGGAGGTATATTTCTGTGAAACAGGGTATTCTCGACGGGATCCGCGTCATCGACTTCACCAAGGCCATCGCCGGCCCCCTCTGCGGCACCTATCTGGCCGACATGGGCGCTGAGGTCATCAAGGTGGAGGCCATCAAGCCTGACTTCTCCCGCGTGAGCGGAGCCAAGGTGGGCGAGTTCGCCGGCTACTTCACCAGTGTCAACCTGGGCAAGAAGTCGATCGCCCTCGACCTCAAGACCCCCGAGGGCAAGAAGGTGTTCACCGAGCTGATCAAGACGGCGGACGTGCTGCTGGAAAACAACCGTCCCGGCGTTATGGATCGCCTCGGCTTTGGCGTGGAGGCCTGCAAGGCGCTCAACCCGAAGATGATCTACTGCTCGGTCTCCGGCTTCGGCCAGACCGGCCCCTACGCCATGCGTCCCGCCTACGACCTCGCCGCGCAGGCGATGGGCGGCACCATGCACATCACCGGCACCGAGGACACGATTCCCTTAAACCACGGCGCCCCCACCGCCGATGTCATGACCGCCCAGAACGCCACCATCGCCATCCTCGCCTCCCTCTTTGCCAGAGAGCGCACCGGCATTGCCCAGAGAGTGGAGACTTCGCTGCTTGAGTCGGTCGTCAGCAGCCTTCGCGCCCAGACGCCCGAGTACCTCATCGACGGCAAGGTGCCGATGCGTGAGGGCAGCAAGTTCTTAAGCGCCTGCCCCTACGAGGCCTACAAGGCCAAGGACGGCTATTTCGTCTTCGCCGGCATGGGCACCTGGGCCATGTTCTGTACCGACATTCTCGGCCGCCCCGACCTGGTGGAGGACGAGCGCTTTGTCAAGACCGATGCCCGCATGAAGAACCGTCCCGCCCTGCGCGAGATCATCGAGGAGTGGGCGGCGGACAAGACCGTGGCCTCCATCGTCGATACTTACGCCGCCAAGATGCCCTGCGCCCCGGTCAATGACTTTGCCCAGGTCTGCAACGATCCCCACATCCGCGACGCCCGCGAGATGTTCATCGAGATCCCCCTCGCCGACGGCAACAAGATGACCGTCACCAACAACCCCATCAAGATGAGCGACTTCCGCTGCCGTCCCCTCGCCGGTCCCTCCCGTCAGGGCGGCGACAACGACGCCGTCCTCGCCGAGCTCGGCTTCGATGAGGCGACGATTGCCCAGTACCGCGAGAACGGCATCATCCTCTAAAGAATCCAAAGCCGTCTCTTTGCACCACAGCAGATCCGCCGCCCCGCGTCCCGCCGGACGCGGGGCGGTTTGTTTTCGGCCGCGCCGCACCGTCAAAAGGTCGTTTTGGCGACAACACCGATCAAATGGACCAATCCTTACCCCAAACGACGCATCAAAGCTCTTGCCATTCCATGAAAAACCTGATAAAATATCCCTGAAAGCACAGGAACCGACCCTATTTCGGCGCCGCCTCCGGCAGGCGTCCCGATTTCGGAAAGGCAGGAAGACGTAACCATGAGTATGCTGATCTCCCCCCTTCCGCATTTCAGCGCGGATATGGAAGTCACGTCCTATTGGCTGGATTCGCACAATGGAAAAAAGCTGCTGGGCGTCAAAGATAATTTCCTCAGAATGGATGAGGCCTTTTCCCACCCCGGTCTCGACGCGGTGGAGCGCATCGGCATCGAGCCGTTCACCGGCGGTGTGCCGCTTTTTGTGCCGCTCAGCCGGGTGCAGCTGCTCTCCGGTCTGATCGAGCGCAATAAGCTGGAGCCGGAGCAGCTGGTGATCTGTCTGGAGGCTGAAGATGTCACCGATCTCGAGGCTGCCAACGCCCTTGCCGCCCTGCGCGAGCGGGGGCACCGAATCGCCGTCACCGGGATGCCCGACCTCTTCAACACCCCGGCCCTGCCGATGATCGACTACATCATCCTCAGCATCTTAAGCCCCACCTTCGCCTCCGACTATGCCGATGCCGGCCGCCACCTCTCCCGCAAAACCCTCATCATCAGCGACATTCCCAATATGGAGACCTTCGAAGGCCTGCGCCGTGACCGCTCCGCCCGCTTCACCGGCCCCTTCTACAACCGTCCCATCACCCGCCGCAACGCCACCCTCACCCCCATCAAGATCAATGCCCTCCAGCTGCTCAACCAGATCAACCATGAGGACTTTGAGCTGGAGGAGATCGTGCGCACCATCGAGCAGGACCCCTACCTCACCGTCTCGCTGCTCCGCTTCCTCAACAGCACCGCCTCCGGCCTCAAGAACCGCGTCAGCTCGATCCGCCAGGCGGTCACCATCCTCGGCCAGAACGCCGTCCGCCAGTGGGCCGCCATCGCCCTCTCGGCCACGCTGGGTGAGGACCGCCCCAGCGAGATCACCCGCCTTGCTTTGGTGCGCGCCCGCTTCGCCGAGGACATCGCCGGCGCCTTTGAACTCGGCACCTTCCGCGCCCCCCTCTTCATGGCCGGCCTCTTCTCGCTGCTCGATGTCATGCTGGAAAAGCCGCTGGCCGAGGCGATTGAAGAAGTGGCGGTCACCGATCAGGTGCGCCAGGCCCTGGTGGAGCACACCGGGCCGCTGTGGCCGGTGCTGGAGATGGTCTATGCCTATGAGCACGGCGATTGGGACAAGGTCTCCATCCTCATGATCCGCCACCATACCGATCTGGATCGCATCAGCCAGGCCTATCTCGATGCGCTGGTGTGGTACCGTCAGCTGCTCAAGGCGATTGACAGCGCCGGAACCGCCGAAGATGAGATTTGATCCGATGTTGCAACCAAAAAGGGTGTGCCTTGCGGCACACCCTTTTCCGCCCTGTTGGAGCGACATCGCCTGATTCACGTCACATAAGCCGAAGACGCTTAAGAAGGGAGGACTGCCTCTTGAAGTTTGGCAACGACTGCGGACCCGATGACCGGCGCGACAGGGTCGATCTCTTCATCACCGAATACGACGCCGAAGCCGACCGCGCAGCATACCGCCGCCACTTCTTCGACTTTGAGCAGGAGCTTCCCAACCCGGCGGTCCCCCGCCCCGTCCGCCGCCGAAAAAGGCGGAACAACGGCTGCCTCGAGCTTGTCCTCTACACCATCCGCGCCACCCTCGCCTGGCTCGTTGTCTTCGCCGCCGTCTCCTTCGGCTACGAGGCCCTCTGCAAGAACCGCGTCTACGAAGACCTGCAAACGGCGCTGCGCGGGGATCGGATGTGGAGCAACGTCTGCGTCGTCCGCGCCACCATTACCGCGGAGGACGAGACCACCCGCACCATCGCCTATTCCTACGGGGCCGGCGGCGTCGTCATCGCCCGCGAAGGGGAGATCTGTTACGTCCTCACCGCCGCCCATGTGGTGGGGGAGGAGGAGGGGGTGAAGCGCTTCTATTTTGTCGTCCCCTGCGATGAAGACCAGTACCGCGAGGAGCGCAGCGAAGCGGGGGAGACGGCGCATGACTACTACAAGGGCTTTCCCCAGGCCCGCGTCATCCTCTCCGACCGCGAGGCCGACCTCGCCCTGCTGCAGATGATCTGCCACGACCCGCTGAACCCCGTCCCCCTGGCAGGGCGCGCCCCCAGGAAGGGGGAACGCATCGTCGCCGTCGGCTGCCCCTCCGGCGAGATGCTGGCCATCAGCTACGGCAAGGTCACCTCCCGCAAGGTGGAGGAGTTTGACACCGGCGGCGGCGCCCCCGTCAACCACGTCTGGCACCACAGTGCCTACACCGCCCCCGGCAGCAGCGGCGGCGCCGTCTTCAATGACAAGCTCGAGCTGCTCGGCATCCACATCGGCGGCGGCACCGACCTCTTCGGCAACTACCGCTACGGTGCCATGGTCTCCGGCGACCAGCTCCACGACTTCCTCGTCGCCTGCGACGAACGCCTCGCGCTCTACGGCTTCTCCTCCGGCCTCATCGGCTGACCCTGCCCGCCAGCCACCGCTCCGCCGCCGCCCTGCCGTTTTGCAGCAGCAGCAGACGATCCGCGCGCGACAGGGCAAACTCCACCGGGCTCACCCGCCGCGGCCCGTCGTCCCCCGCCACCACGGCGGAGATGGACACCGTCTCCACCGCCGGATAGCCCGGCAGCCCCGTGCGCGTCCGGTCGGTGGCATCGGTGGCGGAGGAGGCGAGGTCAGAGAGATACCGCACCAGCCGCGGCACCCGCTTCGGTTGCACCCCGCCGCAGCGCCCCTCGGTGCAGATAAAGCCAAACCCCAGCAGCGGCAGCGCCTGCCCGCTCTCAAACAGCCACAGCGGATAGCCGCTGAGCAGTCCGCCGTCGACGATGAGATGCTGCCGCCCCGCGCCGTCCACCAGCGGAAAGGGCTTGAAAAAGAGGGGGATGCTCATGCTCATCCGCACCGCCCGCGCCACGGGAAAGCTGCCCTCGTCCAGCCCCAGCGAGGCGAGATCGTCCGGCAGCACCAGCAGCCGCTGATCGGTGACATCGCTCACCGTCAGCCGAAGCGGCCGCGGACAGGGGGAGGAGGCCGCCCGCGCCAGTGTGGCAAAGCCGCGCACCCCGCGCTGATCCAGCAGCCCCGAGAGCCAGCGTTCAAACCGCTCCGCGTCATACATCCCAAGCCCGCTCCCCAGCGACAGCAGCCGCCCCGGCAATCCCAGACGAGACACCCCCCGCCGCTCGGCAAAGACGGCGAAATCCGTCTCCAGCAGCAGCTTCTCCAGCTCCTCGGGCGAATACCCCGCCACAAGCAGCGCCGCGACAATCGCCCCCGCCGAGCTGCCCGCCGTGCAAACCGGCCGCCACCCGGCTTCCCACAGCCGCCGCACCGCCCCCACATGGGCGATCCCGCGCACCCCGCCGCCTTCAAACACCGCCGCGTACTCCAAGCAAACCCCTCCTTTTCCCCCATCCTATGCCGGGGCAGGGGAGGGGGTGACGACTCAGCCACCCACCGTCACCCGGTGGGTGGAACAGCTTGTAAAAAAGCTCTGATTGCCATGAAGAAATGGAAGGCAGGCAGAAAAATGGTGATTTTTCCGCCTGCCTTCGGCAGCAGCATGACCCGTGTCCCTCCTGTCAAGGGTGCGGTCGACAGAAAATTTTTGTCCCTTG
>JAFQKL010000162.1 GCA_017396965.1 Clostridia bacterium | reverse complement strand
CGGGGAGATTCTCATCGTCGACGAATTCACCGGCCGCCTCATGTTCGGCCGCCGCTACTCCGAGGGTCTGCATCAGGCGATTGAGGCCAAGGAGGGGGTGCAGGTGCAGCGGGAGAGCAGGACGCTCGCTACCATCACCTTCCAGAACTACTTCCGTCTCTACGGCAAGCTGTCCGGCATGACCGGCACCGCCCTGACCGAGGAGGCGGAGTTCCGCGAGATCTACAAGCTCGATGTCGTCGTCGTGCCCACCAACAAGCCGATGGTGCGCAGCGATCATCCCGATGTGGTGTACAAGACGGAGGAGGCCAAGTTCGCCGCCGTCATCGACAATATTGTCGCCTGCCACGAGAAGGGGCAGCCGGTGCTGGTGGGTACCGTTTCGATCGAAAAGAGTGAGCTGCTCTCGAAGCTGCTCTCCCGCCGCGGCATCAAGCACAATGTCTTAAACGCCAAGTTCCACGAGAAGGAGGCGGAGATTGTCGCCCAGGCCGGCAAGCAGGGGGCGGTGACCATCGCCACCAACATGGCCGGCCGCGGCACCGACATTATTTTGGGCGGCAACGCCGAATTTGCCGCCCGCGCCGAGCTGCGCAAAAACGGTCTTTCCGACGAGCTGATCGACGCCGCCACCGCCCACAACGAGACGGACGATCCCGAAGTGCTCAGCGCCCGCGCCGCCTATGCCGACCTGGAGCAGAGCTTCCGTCAGCAATACGCCCCCGAGGCGGCGGCGGTCCGCGCCAGCGGCGGCCTCTTCATCATCGGCACCGAGCGCCACGAATCCCGCCGCATTGACAATCAGCTGCGCGGCCGCTCCGGCCGTCAGGGCGACCCCGGCGAGAGCCGCTTCTATATCGCCCTGGAGGACGATCTCATGCGCCTCTTCGGCGGCGAGCGGATTGCCAATATGATGAACAGCCTCGGCGTGGAGGACAACGAGCCGATCGAACACCGCCTGCTCTCGAACTCCATCGAATCCGCCCAGCGCCGGGTGGAGAGCCGCAACTTTGACACCAGAAAGCACGTTCTTCAGTATGACGACGTGATGAACGAGCAGCGAAACATCATCTACCGCCAGCGCCGCCAGGTGCTGGATGGCGAGGATCTGCGCGAGCGGATTTTGCATATGATCGACGAGGTGATCGCGGAGAAGATCGCCCTCCACTGCGCCGGGGAGGATCCCGCCCACTGGGATCTGCGCGCGCTGGAGCTGGCCTTCGCGGGGCAGTTCCTCCAGCCCGGCGACCTCACCGAAGCAGCCCTCCCCGCCTCCCGCGCCGCGCTGACGCAGCAGCTAGCGGGGAAAGCGAAGGAGGTCTATGCCGCCCGCGAGGCGCAATTCGGCCCCATCATCCGCGAGGTGGAGCGGGTGGTGCTGCTGCAGGAGGTGGACCGCAAGTGGATGGACCACATCGACGCCATGGACGAGCTGCGCCGCGGCATCGGCCTGCGCGCCTACGGTCAGCAGGACCCCGTGCAGCAGTACAAGTTTGAAGGCTACGATATGTTCGACGAGCTGACCGCCTCCATCCGGGAGGACACGGTGAGAAGACTCTTCCTCTTCCGCCTGCGCCAGGGCGGCGAGGTGCGCCGCATCCAGGTGGCGCGGGAGCTGCCGCAGGGCGCGCCCGCCGCCGGGGACAAGCCGAGCCGGACGGTGCGCCGTCAGGGCAAGAAGATCGGGCCGAATGATCCGTGTCCGTGTGGGAGTGGGAAGAAGTATAAGAAGTGTTGTGGGAGGTAGCCCCCTGCAGGGGTCGCCGCCCGGCCCCCTGCAGGGGTCGCCGCCGCAGCGGCGAAACTCCCCTTCGCACCGCACCCGAACATTATATAAAGCTCCATTAAGAAGCTCCTCCGAAAAGCAACGGCCGCCCAACCGGCCCGAAAGGTGGTTTTCCGAATGTCCCGCATCTCCTTCCTCCTCCGCCGCCTCGCCAATATGGATACCTCCGGCCTCAAACAGGCGGTCGCCACGGTCGCCGAACGCTCCGGGCGGGGCAAGCTCGCGGTGTTTGCCGATATGTGCGGCTGCGCCGTCAAGTACCGCGCCGGCTACACCGACTACCGCCTCTTTGAGTTCGACTCGCTCACCCCCGCCCAGCGGGCGACCTATGTCACCAGAGGCAAGAACAACGAATATGTCAAGCGCTTAAATCCCAAAGAACACTGGGGAATGTTGGAGGACAAGACCTCCTTTCTGCGCCGCTTCGACGGTCTGCACGGCCGCGACTGGCTCGACCTGCGCGAGGCGACGGCGGAGGACTTCGCCGCCTTCCTCACCCGCCACCCCCGCTATGTGGTCAAGCCGGTGGACGGCACCTGCGGCAGAGGCATCGAGCTGCTGGAGGCGGGGACGGAGGATCCCGCTTCGCGCTACGAGACCTGCAGGCAAAACGGTCAGGTGCTGGTGGAGGAATATGTCGTGCAGCATGAGACGTTTGCCAAGCCCTACCCGCTCTCGGTCAACACCCTGCGCCTTGTGACCATGCGCGGGGAGGGGCGGGAGCCGGAGATCGTCTTCTCCTGCATCCGCATCGGCAACAACGGCCGGCGGGTGGACAATTTGAACAGCGGCGGCATGGCCTGCATCGTCGATCTCGAGAAGGGGATCATCAGCACCGACGGGGCCGACAAGGACGGCCTGCTCTACACCGAGCATCCCACCACCGGCGTCACCCTCAAGGGCACCCCGCTTGCCTACACGAAGGAGTCTGAAGCACTGGTCAAGGAGGCGGCGCGGCGGCTGCCGGAGCTGGGGTATGTCGGCTGGGACGTGGCGGTGACGGAGCATGGGCCGATTTTGATCGAGGCCAATCACTTTCCCGGAAACGACATCTATCAATTCCGCGTCCACCTGCCCGAGAGCCGCGTGGGCCTGGGACCGCGGTTTGACGCGGCGGCGGGGTTTCAGGCCTGAGGGCTGCCTGTCCGCGGTCGCTGCGGTGAGACAGGGATACAGAATGAAACGGCGCACCACGGGGATGTGGTGCGCCGTTTTGGGCTGTCGAAAAACCCCTGCACAAAAAACAAAGAAAACCGTCTTGCCGGTTTTCTTCCTTATCCCGGGCGCGGGACCGGATGTCAGGGGCGCCGCAGGCGGGGAGACGGAAAATTTTTGTCCCGTCCCCCGCAAGGGACAAAATTTTTCTGTCG
>JAFQKL010000161.1 GCA_017396965.1 Clostridia bacterium | reverse complement strand
GGCACACCCCCTCCCCCAACCCACGCACAAGCCCCCCCCCCCCCGCGTCCACAAAAAAGAGGCCCCGCCCAAAGGCGGAGCCTCCCTCAAAATCAAACCGAAAGCGAAGCAAAGCCTCTTACTTCACCAGAGTGCCCTCAACGTTGCCGGAGATGCCGGCGGCGTTGGCCTCATCGGTGTCGATGTGCATGGCCAGGGCGAACTTCTCGGAGACACGGCAGACAACCTCGTTGAAGATCACGCCGCGGGGGCCTTCGAACTTGACGCCGACAATGTCCTTATCCTTGACACCGAACTCCTCGGCATCGGCGGGGGTCATGTGGATGTGGCGCTTGGCGACCATGACGCCCTCAGCAAGCTCAACCTCGCCGGCGGGGCCGACCAGCTTGATGCCGGGGGTGCCGGCGATGTCGCCGGACTCGCGGACGGGAGGAGTGATGCCGAGGGTGCGGGCGTCGGTCAGGGAGACCTCAACCTGGGTGACAGGGCGCTCCGGGCCAAGGATGGACATCTTCAGCTGACCCTTGGGGCCGACGACGGTGACCTTCTCCTCGCAGGCGAACTGGCCGGGCTGGGAGAGATCCTTCTTGTTGGTGAGCTGATGGCCGGCGCCGAACAGAACGTCGAGGTCGGCACGGGAGACGTGCAGATGGCGGGCGGAGGTTTCGATGAGAATCTTCTTATCAGACATGGGGGGTGCTCCTTTCCTCATAGTAAGTTTTGAAATTTCGGTGTTTGACGGCCGACGGCAAACAGTCGGCAGTCTCTTTATATATTTTACTAAATTTCCCCCGAACTTGCAAGAGGAAGTGAGGAACTTTGCCGGACAACCGGCGAGAATTCCTTCACCGCCCCTCTGTCCCGCTGTCCAGCAGCTCATGGGCGAGGAAAACCGGCCGCCCGGCCTCGTCCGTTGTCAGCAGAAAACGCTCGCTCGACAGCACCGTCAGCAGCCGCTCGTCCCCCTCGGCGATGCGGCGGCGGATGTCCTGCCGCTCGGCGTCGTCGGGGATCAGCCGCTCCTGGGTGACGAAGTCCACCGTCAGCTCGATCACCGGCCGTCCCTCCCGCTGTTCACAGGAGAAGGAGCGCAGCACCGTCAGCGGCAGCTCTTTGATGCCGGAGGGGATGGCGACATAGGTGTCCCCCTCGAGCGCCCACGCCTTCGGCATCGGCCCGTGGGCGAGGTTGCGGCGCTCGAAGTGGCGGCGCACCACCTCCTCCACCACGGCGGTGGACATCCGGCCCTTCTCCTCCCCCCAGCTGTCCAGCCCGAGGGCGAAGACAAAGAAAAGATAGTCCTGCGCCTCCCCCGGCGGCTCGCCCTCGGGGAAGAAGGGGACGTAGTCCAGCCGCCAGCGGGCGGCAAAGTCGAAGACGGCGGCCCGCTGCTCACGGATCCCCGGCAGAAAAGCCTCCTGGGGAATGGGGGATTCTGCTGCCGGTTGGGGCGATACCGCGGCGGGAGAGGGCAGCAGCCGGGCAGAGGCAAAGCCCAGCACAAAGGCGGTCAGCAGCGCCGCCCATCGCCCTGTCCGGCGGCGTGGGAGGGCGGCGGGGGTGCCCGTCGCGGACACCCCTGCTTGCGGACTGTCCGCTGCGGCTTCGTCGGCTGGTGGCGGTTTGACTGCTGCGGCCGCTCCTGCTTCGTCCTCCGCTGACCCTTCCGAGCCGGTCAGCGCATCCAGCGTCACTCCGAACAGCCGCGCCATCGCGGTCAGCCGCGTCAGCTCCGGCTGCGCCTGCCCCGACTCCCATTTGGACACGGCCTGTCGGCTGACCGACAATCGCTCGGCCAGCCCCTCCTGCGACAGACCCGCCGCCCGACGCAGGCGGGCGATATTCTTACCCAGCATCCTCATCCCTCCGTTTTGGTTTGATCCCATGCGGTTTTCGCTCCCCCATTGTAGCAGAAGGGACGGCAAAAGGCCACCAACCGCCGTTTTCCTCCTGTCAACCACAGGTTGCGCCCTGCAGGAGACGCAAAAAAAGCGCCGCACCTGCTTCTCCCCACGGCAGGCGGGCGCTTTTGCAACAGATTTCCGGATTACTGGTGCGGATTGAGTTTCAGCAGAAGATAGGGCTCAATCTCAAGGGCTGCGGCAATGTTGAACAGAAGGCCCAGCGACAAGCCCCGGTTCATGTTGGGCGCTTCGATGGCCGCAAGATGCTGACGGCTGATCCCCAACACCTCTGCCAGTTGTTCCTGAGACATCCCTCTGCGTTTACGATAATAGCCGATCGCGAAATAAAGATTTTGCATCTTTTCCGTATGGTCAAACTCTCGAGCCATTTCGCCATCACCTCCTATTCGTAAGTTTAGCCAAAGATGACCACTTATGAAATAATTCCAAACACGTCTATTGACGTGTTATAGGAGACAAAACGCATTTGTACTCTCGTATACAAGAATTTGTCGTGTGAAAGGTGATGCCTTCGATACATTTTGTTTTGGAAAAGGCGGAAAAGAGGGGTTGAATTTGGAGTAAACTTCAAGGGGACAAGGGAGTGCGGAGAAAGAAGAAGAAACCTGCGGAAATGAAGCCCTGTCACGGTGGTTTTAAAAGGAAGAGCCAGGGAACGCAACCCGTTTTTGGACGGTTAAAACAGGAAAAAACAAAAGGTGCGCGCCCGGTCGGCGGCTGCGCGCTGCGCGGTCGTCGCGTCGGCTGGCGCCCTTGCCTTGGATCCGTGCGGCTGGGCGGAACATCGCGCCGTAAGGCCCCCTCTCAGAGGGGGCTGTCAGCCGCAGGCTGACTGGGGGAGTCCGCGCCGCCGCCGCAACTACGCCGCTGCAACCACGCCGCTCCACAGCCCGCCGCCACCGTCCCGCCCGCGCTACTCCGCCGTCTCCCCGACGGGAATCTCCCCGACAGAACGCTCACTCCCGGACGGTTCAGCGGAATCCCGCTTTGCAGCAGACTTCCTGCCCGCCGTCTTCTTCCCCGCCGCCTTCTTCCCCGTTCCCGCCGCTGCCCCCGCCGCCGTCTCCGCCGAGGGACAGAGGGGGCGCAGCTCGCACTGCCCGCACTGCGGCCCCCGCGCCTTGCAGATCTCGCGGCCGAACAGTACGAAGCGGTGGCAGAGGTCGTTGCTCTTATCGGGGTCAACAAGGGCGCGCAGCTGGGTTTCCACCTTGAGGGGGTCGTCGGAATCGGTCAGCCCGAGGCGGCCGGAGATGCGGATACAGTGGGTGTCGGCCACCACGCAGCCGCTGTGGCCGTAGAGGTCGCCAAGCAGCAGGTTGGCCGTCTTGCGGCCCACCCCGGGGAGGGCGAGCAGGGCCTCCATGCTGTCCGGCACCCTGCCGCCGTGCCGCTCCAGCAGCAGGCGGGCGGACTCCTTGATGTCCTTCGCCTTGTGGCGGTAGAAGCCGCAGGGGTGGACGATGCGCTCCAGGTCGGCAAGCTCCGCCTCGGCCAGGCTCTGAAGCGTCGGATAGGCGGCAAAGAGGCCGGGGGTGATCTGGTTGACCCTGGCATCGGTACACTGCGCCGAGAGGCGGACGGCGATCAGCAGCTGATAGTCGTGCTCATAGTCAAGGCCGCAGAGCGAGCCGGGGTAGCGCAGCTCCAGCAGACGCACCACCTCGGCCGCCCGCTCCCGCAGGGCTTTTTTGGAGGGTTTTCTCATGGGGGATCTCCTTTCGCGGTTGTGGGTCAGCCGTCCAGCCCCCGCGCCTGGCGGGCCATGTTTTCGATGACGATGTCGTGAATCTCGCCGAGGCCGGCGCAGTACTCGAGCAGCTTCCAGGGGGTGTTGGTGTGGAAATGGATGCGGATGAGCTCGTCGTCGCCGACGGCGAGCAGGCTGTCGCCCTCGAACTGGGCGACGATGGCGTCAAAGATGGCGTCTTCATCGAGTCCGGTGCCGCTGATGAGCAGCTGGGTGTCAAAGATGTAATCCATGGGACGCAGCTCCTTTGTGGTTTCTTACATTCAGTATAGCACAACCGGACACAGGCTGACAACGTAAAATACACCCTTGAACTCGCGGCACTTTGGGAGTATAATAAGATGATAAACTATCGAAAGTTTTGGCAGAGGGGGTGCGTGACGATGCAGCCGCTGGCAGACAGAATGAGGCCGAGAGAGCTTTCCCAGGTGGCCGGACAGCGTCATCTGCTGGGGGAGGACGGCATCCTCACCCGCATCGCCGCCACCGGGCAGCTGCCCAACATGGTGTTCTACGGGCCGCCCGGCATCGGCAAGACCACCGTGGCCGACATTCTGGCAAAAAAGGCGGGGCGCACCCTGGTGCGGCTCAACGCCACCACCGCCGGCTCGGGCGACATCCGCGAGGCCCTCTCGCGCACCGGCACCCTTCTGGCGCCGGACGGCATCCTCCTCTATATCGACGAGATCCAGTACTTCAACAAAAAGCAGCAGCAGACGCTGCTGGAATCCACCGAGAAGGGGGAGGTCACCCTCATCTCCTCCACCACCGGAAACCCCTATTTCTACATCTATCCGGCCATCCTCTCCCGCTCCACCGTCTTCGAGTTTCGCCCGCTGTCGGGCGAGGAGGTGGAGGAGGTGGTGCGCCGCGCCTTTGCCTTTGTGGAGGCGGAGGGGGCGGCGATGCCGGCGCTGGAGGAGGGGGTGGTGGCCCATATCGCCGCCGCCTGCGGCGGGGACGTGCGCAAGGCGATCAACGCCGTCGAGCTGCTGCTGCTCACCACCGCCACCGGCGAGCGGGTGACGGTGGAGCGCGCCGCCGCCGTCACCCAGCAGTCCGCCCTGCGCTATGACCGCGACGGGGACTCCCACTACGATGTCCTCTCCGCCTTCCAGAAGTCGCTGCGCGGCAGCGACCCCGATGCCGCCATCCACTATCTCGCCCGTCTGCTGGAGGGGGGCGACCTGCTCTCCGCCTGCCGAAGACTGCTGGTGACGGCGGCGGAGGATGTCGGCCTTGCATATCCGCAGATCCTCCCCATCGTCAAGGCCTGCTGCGACATGGCGCGGGAGCTTGGTCTGCCGGAGGCGAGGATCCCCCTGGCCGACGCCGTGATTCTGGTGGCGACGGCGCCCAAGTCCAACGCCGGCAACGTCGCCATTGACAAGGCGCTGGAGGATCTGCGTCTCACCGGCGGCGGCGAGCTGCCCGCCCACCTGCGCGACGCCCACTACGGCGGCGCCGCCAGGCTCGGCCGCGGCCTCACCTACCTCGACCCCCACGACTTCCCCGACCACTGGACCGAGCAGCAGTACCTGCCCGACCAGCTCAAAGACCGCCGCTACTACACCCCCGGGGAGAACAAGACCGAACAGGCGGCCGCCGCCTACTGGCGGCGGATCAAGGGACGGGACTGAGGGCACGCCGCCGGCCCGACCCGTCCACGACAACAAGACAAAAGAGGAACGACGATTGAATCAATATCAAAACGACATCCCCCCCAACCAGGAGACCCCCACCGCGCCCCCGCCCGACCGCGACCTTCCGCCGACGGTACCGGGCAGCGACGAGGGGAAGACCCCGCCGCCGGACGCCGCAGAGGCCCCCGCCGAAGCGCCCAAGCCGGACGCCGCCGGGACCCCTGCCGAAGCGCCCAAGCCGGACCCCCGCTGGCCGTTTCCGCCGGTGGGGCAGAAAGAGGAGCGCCCGCAGGACAACCCGCCGTCTAACGGCCCTGCCGACCCTGCCGGGGCGGTTCTGCAGATGTTTCTCTGGCGCGACCCGCCGCCGAAGCGCCGGGCGCTGAAGATGGCGATTGCCATGCTGCTGGCGCTGCTGGCCTCCGCCCTGCTCTCCGGCGGTGTCACGCCGGACACCATGCACGCCACCCTCATCAACCTCATGCTCGCCCTCTCCCTGCCGGGGATGGAGGCGGCCGCCGCCGGCGCTCAGCTGATGCTGCTCTTTGTCGGCCTCACCGTGCTGCTTGCGGCCTTTGCCACCTTCGCCTCCTACTCGCGCAGCCTGCCGATTGCCCTGTTCGGCGCCGTCGGCATCGGCGTTTCGGTCACCACCCAGAGCGGCCTGCTGGCGGGCGGCGCCACGGCGCTGCTGCTCATCCTGCCCACCCTGCTGGTCAGCCCGCTGCACCGCAAGATGCGCTATAAAGAGCTGCTCTCGCTGACGACGCTGCTCTTTGTCGCCCTGCTGATGGTAAGCCTTGCCGGTTCGGTGCTGCTGGCGGAGGGGAATTTAAGCATCGACGCCCTGCGGCAGAGCATCACCACCGTCAGCGCGGACTACGCCGCCTTTTACGCCCTCATCGCCGAGGCGGTGGTGGCCAGCGGCGTGGAGAAGATCAGCGTGCTGCCGATGCTGCCGCAGGAGGGCGCCCTCTCGCTGGTGCTCAACTACCTGCCGGGGCTGATCGGCTGTATGGCCATGCTGATGGCCTTCTGGTTCGTCACCTGGTTCTACCGGGCGGACGGGCGGCAGCCGCCGCGCATCGCCATTGTCACCATGAACTTCTCCCTGTCGCGCACCGGGGCGTTCGTCTACCTGCTCTGCACCGGCCTCACCTTCTGGGGCAACGAGGTGCTGTCGCTGGCGGCGGTGCAGCTGATGATGCTGCTCAGCCTCCCCTTCTCCATTCAGGGGGTGGACGCCATGCGCCGCAGCATGATGATCTTCGGGCGCACCATCCCGCTGCTGATCTTCTTCTTCCTGCTCCTCTTTGCCCCCCCGGTCGGCATGATTCTCTTCTTTGCCGCCTGCGGGGTGTTCGACGCCCTCATCCCCACACCCCCCTGGCGCGAGCCGCGTCAATAGGAGGTTCCCATGAAGCAGAGTAATCCCTCAAGCCGCAGCGGTCTTAAGTACCGCACCGTCCGCCGTGCCGCGCTGGTGGCGGCGGCGGTGATCGTGATTCTTGTGACCGCCGTCTTCGCCCCGCAGTACGCCGTCGCCCAGGCGGCGCTGGCGCTGGTCTGCCTCATCGTCTGGCTGCTGCCCTACGGCGGGGCGCACAGGAAGCTGCAGCGCCACATTGACGCCGCCGCCCGCAAGCTGGACAGCGACTCCCTCACCTTCCTCGATTCCGCCCTGCCGGTGACGGCGGTGCGCAAAAACGGCCAGATCGTCTGGTACAACGAGGCCTTCGCCGAGCTGACCGCCCACGCCCTCGCCCCCGGCAAGGACATCCGCGAGGGCATCCCCGCCTTCCCGCCCCAGAAGCTCGCCGAGCCGGAGCTGATGGAGGGCATTGCTGTCACCCATGCCCACAGGAGCTTTCGCGTCTTCGCCTCGCCTTTGAGAGAGCTGGGGCAGAAGAGCGACCTGCTGCTGCTCACCTTCTTTGACATCACCGACCACAAGGCGCTGGCGGCGGAGTACAAGAGCAGCCGCCCCGTCGTCGCCCTCATTCTCATTGACAATCTGGAGGAAGTCTCCCAGAACGTCAGCGAGGGGGACAAGGCGATGGTGCTGGGCGCGGTGGACACGGTGCTGAACGCCTGGGCCGCCCCCACCGGCGGCATCCTGCAGATGACCGAGCGCGGCCGCTACCTCTACCTCTTTGAGGAGCGCCACCTGCAAAGCCACATCGCCGACAAATTCTCGGTGCTGGACAGTGTGCGCAGCTGCATGGACCAGGGCACGGTGGAGCCGACCATCTCCATCGGCGTCGGCGCCGGCGGCCTCGGCTATGCCGAGAACTACGAGCTGGCCCGCGAGGCGCTGGAGCTGACCCTCGGCCGCGGCGGCGACCAGGCCACCTTGAAGCAGGGGGCCGCCATTGAGTTCTTCGGCGGCAAGACCAAGACGGTGGAGCGCCGCACCAAGGTCAAGGCCCGCGTGATGGCGAAAAACCTGGCCGAGCTGATCGGCGAATGTACCAGCGTGCTGGTGATGGGCCACCGCTTTGCCGACTTTGACTCGGTCGGCTCCGCCGTCGGCGTGGCGCGGCTGGCGAGAGCGCGCGGCAAGCCGGTGCATATCGTCATCGACCGCGACAGCGCCCCCGCCAAGGCACTGATCGAGCACGTCGAGCATCTGCCGGAGTATGAGGACACCTTCGTCCCCCCCCTCGCCGCCCTCGACCTCATCACCTCGCACACCCTGCTCATCATTGTCGACACCCACAACCCCGACCTGCTCGAAGCCCCCCACCTGCTGCGCAGCGCCGCCAAGGTGGTGATGATCGACCATCACCGCCGCATGGCCAAGGCGGTGGAAAGCGATCTCGCCTACCACGAGCCGTATGCCTCCTCCGCCTCGGAGCTGGTGTGTGAGCTGGCGCAGTACAGCGTCGGCGGCAACGCCCTGAGAAAGCGGGAGGCGGAGGCGATGCTGGCCGGCATTGTGCTGGACACCAATAATTTTGAATTCCGCACCTCTTTTCGCACCTTTGAGGCTGCCGCCTTCCTCAAAAAGCTGGGGGGCGACACCATCGAGGTCAAAAAGCTCTTCCAGGTGGACTTCGACAGCTATGCCGACCGCGCCCACCTCATCTCCACCGCCTACCGGCATGACCGCATCACCGTCATCGCCTGCTGGGAGGGCGGCCCCCGCTCCGGCCTCTCCATCATCGCCGCCCAGGCGGCGGACGAGATGCTGGATGTGGAGATGGTGGAGGCGAGCTTCGTGCTGTTCCCCCGCGGCAACAAGACGGCGATCTCCGCCCGGTCGCTGGGCATCATCAACGTCCAGCTGATCATGGAAGCCCTGGGCGGCGGCGGCCACGCCACCAACGCCGGCGCCCAGGTGGAGCTGGAGCCGAAGGCGGCGGAGGCGAAGCTGAGAGAGCTGGTTTCAAAGCATCTCAGGGAGAATCATATGGATCTGCTGTAGCAGACGGAAAAAAGGAGGCCTTCTATGCAGCTGCTCTACCACGGCAGCAAGGTTGAGGTCCACCGTCCTGAGATACGGATCGGGCGATACCACAAGGACTTTTTTCATGGATTTTACTGCACAAAATTGAAAGCACAGGCAGTCCGCTGGGCGAGTCGCTTTCGGAGAGCGGGCGTGGTCAGTGTCTATCGGTTTGACGAAACCATCCCCCTTTCGGTCAAACGGTTTCCCGAGATGACCGAGGAATGGCTGGACTTTATCGTCGCCTGCCGCAGCGGCGTCCCCCATGACTATGACGTGGTGGAGGGACCGATGGCGGATGATGAGATCTTCAGCTATGTCCAGTCGTTTCTCGATGGAGAGATCAGCCGCAAGGCCTTCTGGGAGCTGGCAAGGTTTCGTCGCCCCACCCACCAGATCAGCTTTCACACCGAGCGGGCGCTTGCTGCGCTGAGCTTTGAAAGGAGTGAGCCCGTCGATGCGGGAGATCACCGGAAATGACCTCTTTTTTGCCTGCTCCCTGATTGAGCAGATCGGCAGAATGCTGCGGGAAAAGCGCAGCACCGTTGTCGCTGACCTCGGCAAGGAGGCGGTGGATCACCTGCTCGACTATGCCGATGTCTTCCACTGCGAACCGATCGCCAAGGTGGCGGAGGAGTTCATTGAGGAGTACGACCTGAAGCCGGGGGCGTTTGACAATGTCGCCGCTGCCCGCTACCGCGTTCCCGACGTCTTTACCTTCGGCAAGGTCTGCAGCCGTCTGGTGGAGGATGTGGCGGAGGAGGGAGAGTCCTTCGGCGATGCCCTGCGAAGGGTGTACACCTCCTGGATCATCGACCACTTGAGCGATTACAACAGCGACTTCTACTACCAGCCAAGAGACTACCTCGCCGCCTGTTACGCGGCGGGTACCGTCCTCGACGACGATTCGGATTGAGTTTCCTGAAAAAGCCCCTCCCGATCGTCATCTTTTTTCAAAATATCACATAAAGGATAGAGCTTCGACCGAACGCACCCGCAACATCACGGTCGAACGCCCCACAGCAATCACAACCCGAACCACCCAAAGGAGGAACAGATCATGAAGGTTATTTTACAGCAGGACATCAAAGGCAGCGGCAAGAAGGGCGACCTCGTGGAGGTGTCGGACGGCTACGCCAGAAACTACCTCTTCCCCCGCAAGCTCGCCGCCCCGGCAGACGCGGCCAATATGAACGAGTACAAGCAGAAGGAAGCCGCCAAGGCCTTCCACAAGCAGCAGGAGCTGGAGGCGGCGCAGGCGCTGGCAGGGACGCTCGAGGGCATCACCGTCAAGGTGGGGGCCAAGGGCGGCAGCGGCGGCAGACTGTTCGGCTCGGTCACCGCCAAGGAGGTGGCGGAGCTGGCAGGAAAGCAGATCGGCGTTGAGGTCGACAAAAAGAAGCTCCAGATGGACGACATCAAGGCCTTCGGCAGCTACGAGGTGGAGGCAAGAGTCTACCCCGGAATCACCGCCAAATTCTTTGTCACGGTGGTGGAGGCGTAAGACCGCCCCGCCGGGCGACGCAAAGGAGCCTGCCCCATGAATGAGACTCTCACCCGCATCCCCTTTTCGATGGAGGCCGAGCAGTCGGTGCTGGGCGCCATCCTCATCAACCCCAGGGCGGTGCTGGATGCTGTCTCGGTGCTGCGTCCCGCCGACTTCTACCTGCCGCAGAACGCCGCCATCTTTGAGGCGGTCACCGCGCTGTTTACGGCGGGGGACGTGGTGGACAGCGTCACCATCTCGGAAAAGCTGCGCCAGGCAGGGCAGTACGACCCCGAACAGACCCCCCAGTACCTGCTTTACCTGGCCGAGTTCACCCCCTCTTCCTTAAACACCGAGCGATACGCCCGCATTGTCTACGAAAAATCGATGCTGCGCGCCCTCATCGAGGCGGCGCAGCAGATCACCGAAAACTGCATGGCCGAGAGCGAGGAGTTCACCCTCATCATGGACCAGGCGGAGCAGATCGTCTACGACCTCTCCCACGGCCGCCGCTTAAACGAGATGCGCCCCATCGCCGAGGTGGTGGACGAGGCGTACACCCGCATCAGCGAGCTGTTCAACGGCAACCGCGAGCTGGGCGGCACCCCCTCGGGCTTTGCCGATCTCGATGCCAAAATCGGCGGTCTCAACCGCTCCGACCTCATCCTGATCGCCGCCCGCCCCGGTATCGGTAAAACCTCGCTGGCCTTAAATATCGCCAGCCACGTCGCCATCAAGGAGCAGAAGGGGGTGGCCATCTTCTCGCTGGAGATGTCCGGCGAGCAGCTGGTCTCGCGCATGATCTCCGCCCTGGCGCTGGTCGACTCCTACCGCCTGCGCACCGGCGAGATCCGCCCCGATGAGTGGACGCGGCTGGCGGAGGCCGTCTCCATCCTGGGCGACGCCCCGGTCAAGATCGACGACAACGCCGGCATCACCGTGCAGGAGATCAAGGCCAAGCTGCGCCGGGAGAAGAACATCGGCCTTGTCATCATCGACTACCTGCAGCTGATGCGCTCCGGCATCCGAAGCGATAACCGCGCCCAGGAGGTGGCCGAGATCTCGCGCTCCTTAAAGATCATGGCCAGAGAGCTGGACATCCCCG
>JAFQKL010000160.1 GCA_017396965.1 Clostridia bacterium | reverse complement strand
GTCAATGCGGGTGTTGCGGGTGATGATGCCCTGCACGTCGTGGGCCAGAGAGGCCGCCGTGGCGGTCAGCGCGTCGGGACAGAGGACGGGCGTCGCGCCGCTCTGCTCCAGCACGCGCATTCCCGCCTCGCTGATGGGTTCGGTGATGAGGATATTCAACATTTTCATCGTTCCTTTCAAACAGAATCATTTATAAATTTCAAAGGTGACAATAACGGGAAAATTCACTGTTTTAAGTAAGAAAGCGCCGGGAATCCCCCCTGTCAGTCTATGCGAAATTTTGGCCAAAAAAACCCCATGAGGCGAAAAGACGCCTCATGGGTCGGGCGGCCGGGAACCCCAGGGCCGCCCCGCCCGCCCCGCCGCGCCCTGGGGGGCCGCGTCGGGACGGGATGGGATGCCGGAAAAAGACTTACTCGAGGATGATGATCTCAGCCTCGCTCTCCTCCCCCTCCTCGACCTCCTCGCAGGGCTGGGGCAGGCAGGCGGTGACCAGCATGAGAACGGCGGTCACGATGTTAAAGACGCCGGGCAGCTTTCTGCCGTTTTTGAGGTGGCAGGAGCCGCAGAAGAAGAGAATGGCGGACGTGAGCAATTGAGCAAGACGCAGCAGCATGACCGGGACACCTCCAAAAAGTTGATGGGATGGAGCGGGGCGCGCCCGCGGGGTGACGAATTGTTACCGATTCTTGAAGTCCTTCTTCTTGCTGATGATGGCGGCCAGCGTCAGCAGGCAGGTGGCGGCGATGGTGGAGCCGATGTAGATATTCCAGACGCCGTAGTAGCTGCCGAAGGCGTCATACAGCACGCCGGAGATGGAGGGGGCGAAGGAGTTGCCGAGGCCGGAGATGGTGACGGCGAGGCTGTACACAGTGGCGAACTCGCGGGTGCCGAAGTTCTGGGCGATCAGGTAGGAGTAGGGCACCGAGAGGGTGGAGTAGCCAAAGCCGAAGCAGAGGGCGAAGACATAGGGCATAAAGGGTGCCATCCCCGCAAAGCGCAGGGTGACCACCGAGAAGAACATACAGACGCCGGAGAGGAAGGCGGAGGGCACGGGGCCGATCTTGTCAAAGAGGGCACCTAAGAGGATCTTGGCGCCGATCATGATGGTCATGACCAGGCTCATGGCGGCGGCGGCGGTGGAATCGGAGTAGCCGATATCGGTGAGGTAGGCGATGATATGGCCGCTCATGCCCATGCCGGCGATGCCGAGGCAGAGCATACCGGCGATCTGGATGAAGTAGGCCGGCTCCTTGAGCGCCTGGGCGCGGGTGATGCCCTTCGCCTCAATGCGGGGGGCGACGGTGACGGTGTTCTGCGGCAGGTCGGGGTCGGTGGCGCGGGGCTTCATGCCGTAGGGCAGCTCGCCCTTCTCCTCCGGGGTGACCTTGATGAGCGAGAGGGCCACGGCCATGATGACAAAGGCCACAGCCGCCATGGTGCGGTAGCCCACCCGCCAGCCGTAGTCCTCGACGATGGCGGTGAGCACGGGGGTCATAATCGCCGCCGAGACGCCGGAACCGGCGAAGGCGATGCCGGTGGCGAGGCCGCGGCGCTCCAGGAACCAGTTGTTGATGAGGGTGGTGATGGAGATGGCGGCAAGCACGGTGGAGCAGCTGCCGTACATGGCGGCGAAGGCATAGAAGTGCCAGAGCTTGGTGGCCATGGAATAGCCGATGAAGGCCGAGGGGCAGACGATGACGGCGATGCCGATGAACATGCGGATCTTCTTGGGGTATCTGCGGTAGAGCTCGCCATAGATCAGCTGGCTCATCATGCCGACGGTGCCGGAGATGGTGGCATAGAGGGTGAAGGGGCCGCGCTCGAAGCCGAGGTCGGTGGTGACGGGCTTGACGAAGATGCCCAGGCAGTTGAGGAAGATGCCGACCGAGGCGGCGTAGATGAGGGCGCAGCTGAGGACGATGATCCAGCCGTAGAAGAATCGCTTCTTGGGCTGGACGGAGGGGGTGGCTTGCATGATGATACCAGGTCCTTTCTGTGTTGATCTGTGGAGGGGGCTTGTCCGAATACATTTTATTATAGCATGACGGGGGTGCGGACACAAGGG
>JAFQKL010000159.1 GCA_017396965.1 Clostridia bacterium | reverse complement strand
GGATTCGAACCGTCGGCCTCCAGAGCCACAATCTGGCGCTCTAACCAACTGAGCTATATCCACCGAATCATCAAATGGCGCGCCCGAAGGGACTCGAACCCCTGGCCCACTGCTTAGAAGGCAGTTGCTCTATCCGGCTGAGCTACGGGCGCATATGAGCCGCCGGAAAACCGTGCGGGCAAAAAACAGTGGAGCAGGTGATGGGAATCGAACCCACATGGCCAGCTTGGAAGGCTGGAGTTCTACCACTGAACTACACCTGCGCGTCCCTCACAAGATGCCTCATTACTATACCACGGCACGACCAAAAAGTCAAGAGGATTTGTGAGAATTTTTCACAAAAATCCCGCATTTTCCCCGCTTCCCTGCCGCAGACTGCCTGATTGCGCCGGGAAAGGGGGTTATTTCTCAAAAAAGCACCCATTTCCACTGATATTTTCCCGCAAAAAACTGTACTATAATTTTGCAGAGATGTTATGACCGCCGCCTTTGCCCGCAGGACAGGCGGCGCTCCCCTGCCGGAATCCGGCTGTCCGTTTGGAAATTGGCAGATGGGGACGGGCGTTTTCCGGCGCGGTCTGTCTCACCATACCATGATGCCATTACGCGGCGGACGCGCGGCCCTCTCCCCGGCTGCCGGCGGGCGGGGCGTCTGTGCCCATTCCCCTTCTGTCGTTATTTTACGACAAAACGCACGTCTTTTCAAGGGGAAATTCTTTTGATATTCTGTCTGACTCTAAGGAGGTTCCATGCAGCAATCTCTTGAACCGAGGACCCGGGTGGCGCTGGCGGCGCTGCTGTGGGATGCCTTTGCGCCCGGGTGGGAGGAGCAGAGCCTCTCCGAGCTGGAGGGGCTTGTGGACACGGCAGGCGGCGAGGTGGTGGGGATTCTCACCCAGAGCCGCAGCAGCCCCGATCCCGCCACCTGGATGGGTGAGGGCAAGATCAGGGAGCTTGCCGAGTTCTGTGAGAAAAACGAGGTGGAGCTGATTGTTTTTGACAATGAGCTCTCCCCTTCCCAGATCCGCAACATCGAGCGGATGACCGACTGTCGCGTCTTCGACCGCAGTATGCTGATCCTTGAGATCTTCTCGCTGCACGCCACCACCCGGGCCGGTCGCCTGCAGGTGGAGCTGGCGCAGCTGCAGTACACCCTGCCGCGGCTGACCGGCAAGGGAGTGGATCTGTCCCGCCTCGGCGGAGGCGGCGGCATGGGGGCCAGGCGCGGCAAGGGCGAGACGGATCTGGAGCTGACCCGGCGGCGGGCCAGAACACGGATGGCGGCGCTGCGCGAGGAACTGCGCGATCTGGAGCGCACCAGAGGGCAACAGCGCAAGGCGCGCCGTCGCTCGGGGCTGCCGCTGGTGGCGGTGATGGGCTATACCAACGCCGGCAAGTCCACCCTGCTCAACACCCTGACGGGGGCGGGGGTGCTGGCGGAGAACAAGCTCTTTGCCACCCTCGATCCCGTCACCCGCAGGCTGACCCTGCCGGGCGGCGGGCAGCTGCTGCTGACCGACACGGTCGGCTTCATCAGCAACCTGCCCCACCATCTGATCGAGGCCTTTCACTCCACGCTGGAGGAGGTGCGGGAGGCCGATCTGCTGCTGCACGTGGTGGACGGCTCCAGCGCCGACTGGGACCGGCAGATGGATGTCTGCCACCGGCTGCTCGAGCAGCTGGGGGCGGCGCAGCTGCCGCTGTTGACGGTGGTCAACAAGGCCGACCTGCTGCCGCGCTCTGCCCTGCCCCATCTGGCGGGGTCGGTGGCGATTTCGGCGCTGACCGGCGAGGGGGTGCCCGCCCTGCTGACGGCCATGGAGGACAAGCTGGCCGAGCGCCGCCGGGTGGCGGAGCTGATGCTGCCCTACCCGAAGGCGGGGTTGCTGCCGCTGCTCTATCAGCGGGCGACGGTGCTGTCCGCCGACTATGAGGAGGAGGGCATCCGCGTGCGGCTGCAGGGGGATGCCGCCACCCTCGGCCGGGCGATGGAGGCTTTGAAGGAGAGGAGGTGACCACATGGCACAGGAGCTGTTTTACACCACGGTGGCAGGGCCGGGCGAGGCGGTGTACATCGACCGCAAATCCCGCTTTCTGGGCCACGCCCGCCCCGTGACCAGCGAGGAGGAGGCGCTCTCCTTCCTCAAGACGATGCGGGAGACTTACCGCGACGCCTCCCACAACTGCTACGCCTACCGCATCCGCGACAACAATTTGGCCCGCTACAGCGACGACGGCGAGCCGGCCGGCACGGCGGGACTGCCGATGATGGAGGTGCTGCTGGGGCAGGAGGTGGTGGACATCATCGTCGTCGTCACCCGCTACTTCGGCGGCACGCTGCTCGGCACCGGCGGGCTGGTGCGGGCTTACACCAAGGCGACGCAGGAGGCGCTGCGCGAGGCGCAGCTTGCCGTGATGACCGCCTGCGACACCTTCCTCTGTTCCATGCACTACAGCCGCAAGGAGCGGATGGAGGGGCTGATCGAGCGGATGGGCGGCGGGATTGATGAGCTTTCCTACGGGGCCGATCTCACCTACACCTGCTATGTCCCCGCCGACCGCTCGCAGGAGTTTGTCAAAGAACTGACTGAGATGACCTATGGCGAGGCGGAGCCGGTGCTGGTGGAGCAGAGTCACCGGCCGCTGCCGAAACGAGGAGAGCTGCCGGTTTGATGCCGTCTGTCTGTAGAGAAAAGGAGGGGGAGACCATGATCGACCGTTCGGCGATGGAGCAGCGGGAGCATCTGCTGCTCAAGCCCTGCGCCACCTTTGCCGACCAAAGCCGCGGCCGGCCTCGGGCGGAGGAGCCCTGTCCCCTGCGCACCGCCTTTGTGCGCGACCGCGACCGGGTGATCCACTGCAAGGCCTTTCGCCGCTTAAAGCACAAGACCCAGGTGTTTCTCGCCCCCGAGGGCGACCACTACCGCACCCGTCTGACCCACACGCTGGAGGTGGCGCAGATCGCCCGCACGATTGCCCGGGCCATGGGACTCAATGAAGATCTCACCGAGGCCATCTCCTTGGGACACGACCTCGGCCACACCCCCTTCGGCCACTCGGGCGAGGCGGTGTTAAACGAGCTGTCCTCCACCGGCTTCACCCACTATGAGCAGAGTCTCAGGGTGGTGGATGTGCTGGAAAAGGACCGGGCGGGGCTGAACCTCACCCATGAGGTGCGCGACGGCATCAAGTGTCACACGATTTTAGACACTGCCGCCACCCCGGAGGGACGGCTGGTCTACTGGGCCGACCACATCGCCTATGTCAACCACGATATTGACGACGCCATGCGCGCCGGGGTGCTGCAGCCGGAGGAGCTGCCGGCGGAGGTGTATGAGGTGCTGGGCCGCGGCCATTCGCAGCGGATCAACACCATGATCCTCTCGCTGCTGGAAGGCAGCCACGAGGGGACAATTGCCATGACGGCGCCGGTGGCCGAAGCCTATCAGGTGCTGCACCGCTTTCTCTTTGAACACGTTTACTACAACCCCACCGCCAAGGCGGAGGAGGGCAAGGCGAAGGATGCCATCCGCGCACTGTTTGACTACTTTATGAAGGACGTGGCCCGTCTGCCGGAGGAATACCGTCGCTCGGTGGAGAGCGAGGGGGCCGAGCGGGCGGTGCTGGATTACATTTCGGGCATGACCGACCGCTACTGCATCGCGCTGTATGAGGACGTTTTCGTGCCCAAGGTCTGGCGCTGATGCCGGGCCGGATGAAAGAAAGGAGGGAGCTGCTTGGCGCTGCCGCAGAGCTTTATTGAAGAACTGAAAAGCCGCATCGAGCTGGAGGATTTGATTTCGGGCTATGTCAAGCTGAAACGGCAGGGCGGCGGCTATATCGGCCTCTGCCCGTTTCACAGTGAGAAGACGCCCTCCTTCCATGTCTTCCCCTCCGATCAGCACTACTACTGCTTTGGCTGCAACAGCGGCGGCGACGCCATCACCTTTGTCCGCGCCATTGAGAATCTCGACTATGTCGACGCCGTCCGCTTCCTCGCCGACCGCGCGGGGATGACGGTGCCGGAGGACCGCGAGAGCCGCGAGCGGGCGGCGCAGCGGGCCGATGTGCTGGAGATGAACACCGAGGCCGCCCGCTGGTTTCACACCCAGCTTCGCGCCAATCCCGCCGCCGTGCGCTATCTCTCAGGGCGGGGACTGACCGAGAAGACCATTCTCCACTTCGGCCTCGGCTACGCCCCGGAGGGGTGGGACAATCTGCTCAAACACCTGAAGTCCAAGGGCTACACCGAGCCGGACATCAAGCGGGCCGGGCTGGCGGGGGTCGCCTCCAGCGGGCGGCATTACGACTATTTCCGAAACCGCGTGATGTTTCCCATCATCGACGTGCGCGGCCGCGTGGTCGGCTTCGGCGGGCGGGTGATGGATGATTCCCAGCCCAAGTATCTCAATTCGCCGGACACGCCGGTGTTCAAAAAGAGCCTCTCGCTCTTCTCGCTGCAAAACGCCAAGGGCGTGAAGGCGGGACGGCTGATTCTGGCGGAGGGGTATCTCGATGTCATCGCCCTCTATCAGGCCGGCTTCCCCGAGGCGGTGGCGACGCTGGGCACGGCGCTGACCGGCGAGCAGGCCCGTCTGATGGCGCGGTACACCGATGAGGTGGTCATCGCCTACGACATGGACGAGGCGGGCCGCCGCGCCACCGACCGCGCCGGCGATCTGCTCACCTCCGCAGGGCTGAAGGTGCGGGTGCTGCGGCTCGAGGGGGCCAAGGACCCCGATGAGTTCATCAAGAAGCAGGGCGCCGAAAAGCTGCGCCGCAAGCTCGACCAGACCGAAGGGGTGGTGGAATACCGCCTGTCGCAGGCGGCGAATGCCCTCGATCTCAGCTCGGATGCGGGCAAGGTCAGCTATCTGCAGGAGGCGGCGGCGATCTTGTCGGAGCTGCGCAGCCCGGTGGAGGCGGATGTCTATGCCGGAAGGGTGGCCCGGGAGATCGGGGTGGAGAAGGAGAGCCTGCTGTCGGAGGCCGAGCGGATTCGCCGCGGACGACAGAAGAAGGGCCGTCAGCAGGCGCTGGAGCAGCAGCAGAAGATGCTGCGCAGCGGTGTGCCGCGCATCAACCCCGAGCGGGCCCAGCACCTCAAGGCGTCCCGGGCGGAGGAGGGCATCTTGTGCCTGCTGTTTGACCACCCCGATTACTACCGCGACCTGGCGGAGGTGCTGACGCCGGACGACTTTGTCACCGACTTCAACCGCCGCATCCTCATCGCCTTTGCCGGCGCCATCGAGCAGGGGGACAAGCCCGATCTCTCCTGTCTGCAGGATTTTACCATTGAGGAAACCGGGGCCGTTCAGGGCATCCTTTTGGGGCGCAACCGCTACAGCGGCACCCGCGAAGAGCTGGCCGAACTGATCGAGACGCTGCTCGATCTGCGCCGCCGCAGTCAGCTGCACAGGCAGCCGCTGGAGGGAGAGGCGCTCAGGGCCTATCTTGCCGCCATGGGCAAGCAGAAGTAACATTCATTCGTTTGATCCGGCCGGTTGGCCGTTTGTAGAAGAGAACAGGACACAGAAGTGCAACAGAAGAAAGGGAAGGAACTGCATGATCACAGACAAGAAAACTGCTGCCAAGGAGCTGGTGGAGCAGGCCAAGGCGCGCGGCGCCGTGTCCGGCAAGGAGCTGGTGGCCTTTATTGACGAAAACGAGCTGGAGATGGATCTGATCGAAAAGCTCTATGAAAATCTCGAAGCCGCAGGCGTGAAGATCGAGGACGACTACGAGGAGATCCCGCTCGCCGACCTCAACAACCTCGAGCTGGATGAGACTGACGAGCCGGAGATCGAGGCTGTGCTGACCAGCGAGGGTCTGGCGATTGACGATCCCGTGCGCATGTACCTCAAGGAGATCGGCAAGGTGCCGCTGCTCACCTCCGAGAAGGAGATCGAGCTGGCCTGCCGCATGGCGGAGGGCGACGACAAGGCCAAGAAGCAGCTGGCCGAAGCCAACCTGCGTCTGGTGGTCAGCATCGCCAAGCGCTATGTCGGCCGCGGAATGTTGTTCCTCGATCTAATTCAGGAGGGCAACCTCGGTCTGATCAAGGCGGTGGAGAAGTTCGACTATACCAAGGGTTATAAGTTCTCCACTTATGCCACCTGGTGGATCCGTCAGGCCATCACCCGCGCCATCGCCGATCAGGCGCGCACCATCCGCATCCCGGTTCACATGGTGGAGACGATCAACAAGGTGATGCGCGTCTCCCGTCAGCTGCTGCAGGAGCTGGGGCATGATCCGACCAGCGAGGAGATCGCCAAGGAGATGGGGATGTCGATCGAGAAGGTGCGCGAGATCATGAAGATCGCCCAGGAGCCGGTGTCGCTCGAGACGCCGATCGGCGAGGAGGAGGACAGTCACTTAGGTGACTTCATCCCCGACGAGGACGCCCCCGCCCCCTCCGAGGCCGCTTCCTACACCCTGCTCAAGGAGCAGCTGATGAGCGTACTCAGCACCCTGACGCCCAGAGAGGAGCGGGTGCTCAAGCTGCGCTTCGGTCTGGAGGACGGCCGCGCCAGAACGCTGGAGGAAGTGGGCAAGGAGTTCAACGTCACCCGCGAGCGCATCCGCCAGATCGAGGCCAAGGCGCTGCGCAAGCTGCGTCACCCCAGCCGCAGCAAGCGTCTGAAGGACTTTATGGAATAAGAAGGGCGGCTACATACCGCCCGGCACACAAGAGATCATCGACCGGCGAAAGGAGAGATGAAGATGGAGCTGCTCAAACAGCGTCTCCGGGAGGACGCCACCCTGCTGCCCGGCAACGTGCTCAGGGCCGATTCCTTCCTCAGCCACCGCATTGATGTGGCGCTGATCGACCGCATCGGCGAGGAGTTTTACCGTCTGTTCAAGGAATCGCGGCCCAACAAGATCGTCACCGTGGAGTCCTCGGGGATTCCGGTGGCCCTGTCGGTGGCGCGCTGCTTCGGGCTGTCCTGTCTGGTGGCCAAAAAGGGCTTCGACCGCTCAGCGGAAAACAGCTATCAGACAAGACTGCTTTCCTATATCGACAAGCAGGACTATATGCTGCGCATTTCCCGCCTCTTTCTTGAGCGCGGCGACCGGGTGCTGCTGATCGACGACTTCCTCGCCACCGGCAGCACCCTGCACGCCATGATGGAGATCCTCTCCATGGCCGGGGCGACGCTGGCGGGCATCGGCATCGTGGTGGAGAAGGGCTTCCAGCACGGCGGCGACGAGCTGCGGGCGAAGGGGGTCAATTTGAAGAGTCTTTGCATTGTGGATTCCGTGGACAACGGGATTCGGTTTCGGGATCATTAGAGTTTTGTTTGGGCCTGCCGCACATTTTGGTGTGCGGCAGGCTTTTTTGTTGACGGGGGGCGGTGTGAGGTGGAAGGTACGGGCCGGGGTGCTTTGTGGATGATGGACGAAAGGCCAAACCACGCGGAGGCGATTTCCCATTTTGATCTTCCGGGGCGTTCCCGACAGAACAAAAGGCGCACCGCGGATGGTTTGCGGTGCGCCTCAGCTTGTCAAAAAAGCTCTGTTTGCCATGGAGAAATGGAAGGCAGGCGGAAAAATGGTGATTTTTCCACCTGCCTTCGGCAGCAGCAGAACCCGTGTCCCTCCTGTCAAGGGTACGGTCGACAGAAAATTTTTGTCCCTTGCGGGGGACGGGACAAAAATTTTCCGTCTCCCCGCCTTCGGCGCCCTGGACATCCGGTCCCGCGCCCGTGATAAGGAAGAAAACCGGCAAGACGGTTTTCTTTGATTTTTTATACAGGAGCTTTTCAACAGTCTGAGGCGCACCGCAGATGGTTTGCGGTGCGCCTCTGTGTTGTATCGTTCGTTTAACAGATCCCGCCGTTGACCGCCAGCACCTG
>JAFQKL010000002.1 GCA_017396965.1 Clostridia bacterium | reverse complement strand
CCCCTGAATCGTTTCCTTGCTGCCGTGCTTTTTTGGGTGCGGTGCGAAGGGGATTTCGCCGCCTGCGGGCGGCGACCCCTGCAGGGGGCGAGGGGGCGGGGAGGAACCAAATTGTTAAAAGTACTCAAGTTCGGCGGCTCGTCTCTGGCCGATGCCGCCCAGTTTCAGAAGGTCAAGTCCATTGTCGAGGCGGAGGAGGCCCGCCGTGTCGTCGTCGTCTCCGCCTCCGGCAAGCGTCATAAGGACGACAACAAGATCACCGACCTGCTCTACCTCTGCCACGCCCATCTGCAGTACTCCGTCTCCTGCGAGCAGGTGTTTTCGATGATCGAATCCCGCTACCTTGAAATCAAGCGGGACACCGGCCTCTCGATCGACATCGAGGCCGACTTCGCCGCCCTGCGCAGCCGCCTGAGCAAGTCGATGTCGGTGGACGAGCTGGTCTCGCGCGGCGAGTACCTCACGGCGCGGATGAAGGCGGAGTACCTCGGCTACGACTTTGTGGACGCCGCCGAGCTGATCCACTTTGACTTTGACGGCCGTCTCAACACCGAAAAGACCTATGAGGCGGTGCGGGAAGCCTACCTCCGTCACCCCAAAATGGTGGTTCCCGGCTTCTACGGCAGCCTCCCCGGCGGACGGATCAAGGTGCTCTCCCGCGGCGGCAGCGACATCACCGGCGCCCTGCTCGCGGCGGCGCTTGCGGCGGATGTCTACGAGAACTGGACCGACGTCTCCGGCATCCTCATGGCCGATCCCCGCATCATCGACAATCCCCGCCGCATCGACACCGTCACCTACCCCGAGCTGCGCGAGCTGGCCTACATGGGGGCCAACGTGCTGCACGAGGGCGCAATCTACCCCGTCAAGGACGCCGGCATCCCCATCAACATCCGCAACACCAACGCCCCCGACGATCCCGGCACCATCATCTGCGGCGAGAGCGAGGCCCCGCCGATGCCGGAGGATCCGCTGATCACCGGCCTCACCGGCCGCAAGGACTTCACCGTTGTCACCGTCTCCAAGAACCAGCAGGAGGACAACCTGGGGATTATCCGCCGCGCGCTGGAGGTGTTTGAGAAGTACCGCGTCCACATTGAGCACATCCCCTCGGGCATCGACAGCTTTTCGGTGGTGGTGCAGACCGCCGAGGTGCAAAACTGCATCTACGACATCGTCGGCGAGATCAAGGCCGTCTGCCGTCCTTCCGACATTCAGGTGATCGACTCGATGGCCCTGGTGGCGGTGGTGGGCCGCGGCATGGCCTACCGCCCCGGCGTCTCCGGCCGCCTCTTCAACGCGCTGGGCAACGCCGATATCAACATCCGCATGATCGCCCAGGGCAGCGACGAGCTGAACATCATCGTCGGCGTGGAGAAAAAGGACTTTGAGCGGGCGCTGCAGACGATTTACGGCAATTTTGTGAAACGCTGAAATATTTAAGAACATCGCCGGACTCCCGGCCTCACAGCCTCACCCACCCCACAGCACCTGCGTCAACGCGACGCAGCCGGCACCGACGCCCCATGCCATTTCACCCGGATGAAACATCCACCATCAAACACGACTCGGAGGTGTACCCATGAAAAAGTTTAACGTCGCCATCCTCGGCGCCACCGGCGCGGTGGGCCGCGAGATGATGAAGATTTTGGAGGAGCGAGACTTCCCCCTCGCCTCCTTAAAGCTGCTGGCCTCCGCCCGCAGCGCCGGCAAGACCCTGCCCTTTAAGGGGGAGGAGATTGTCATTGAAGAGGCCACCCCCGCCGCCTTCGAGGGCTGCGACATCGTGCTGGGCGCCGCCGAGAACGACGTGGCGATGGAGCTGCTGCCCCACGCCGTCAAGGCGGGCGCCGTCGTCATCGACAACTCGAGCGCCTACCGCCTCGATCCCGACGTGCCGCTGGTGGTGCCGGAGATCAACCCCGAGGACGTCAAGTGGCACAAGGGCATCATCGCCAACCCCAACTGCACCACCATCATCACGGTGACGGCGGTGGGCGGCATCCACAAGCTCAGCCCGGTCAAGAAGATGGTGGCCTCGAGCTACCAGGCGGTGTCCGGCGCCGGCGTGGGCGGGATGCGCGAGCTGGAGGCGCAGATGAAGGCGCTGTCCGCCGGGGAGCCGGTGGTCTGCGAGACCTTC
Organism: Clostridia bacterium; assembly: GCA_017396965.1. Taxonomy (GTDB): domain Bacteria; phylum Bacillota; class Clostridia; order Oscillospirales; family Feifaniaceae; genus Galloscillospira. The sequence goes on along the minus strand of JAFQKL010000002.1, from coordinate 2,039 downwards.
CCCTATCAGATTGCCTACAACCTCATCCCCCAGATCGGCGGCTTCAACGCCGAGGGCTACAGCAGCGAGGAGATGAAGCTGCAAAACGAGGGCCGCAAGATTCTCCATGCCGACGATCTGCGGGTGACCTGCACCTGCGTGCGCGTGCCGGTCATGCGGTCGCACTCGGTGTCGGTGTCGCTGGAGACGGAGCGGGAGCTGTCGCTGGAGGAGATCCGCGAGGCGATCGCCGCCGCCCCCGGCTGCAAGCTGGTGGACGACCCGGCGAACAAGCAGTACCCCATGCCGCTGGACACGTCGGACCAGGATCTGGTCTACGTCGGCCGCATCCGCAAGGATCTGGCGAGCGACAACGGCGGCATCGCGCTGTGGTGCTGCGGCGACCAGATCCGCAAGGGCGCGGCGACGAATGCCGTGCAGATTGCGGAGCTGGTGGCGGCGCTGTAACTCGTCGTCCGGCTAGCCGCCTGCAGGGCTCGCCGTCCGCAGACGGCGAAATCCCCCTCGCACCACTCCCCGCGTCCTGCACAATCCCCACACCAGCCAAACAAGCTTTTGTGTCCGGAGAATCAGGCTTTGTGTTCGGATTCGCATTCCAATCTGTAAACAAAAACCGCCGCGATAGCTGTAGGCAAAACCACCGCAGAGGAATCAATCCTCCCGAGACGCGGGTGAAAGTCTGAATGCAATCGAGAAGGGCCGCGTCCTCACGGACACGGCCCTTCTTTTTCAAACACATCATTTCCACGGCTCAACCAATGGTGTATTCCAAAATATCTTCCTGCCCCTCAAACAGCGCCATCAGGGTTTCGGGCGAAACCTCCTCTTCCGATCGGATGACGAGCTGCAGCACCATCGCGCCGGCACCGCGCGTCACCCGGCAGTCGGAGATCTCCAGCCCCTTCCCGGCGAGCAGGGTCTTGATCCGGCCGATTCCCTCCGGCGAGCAGGGCATGGTCACCGACAGCTCGGTAATGGTCATGCTGTCCAGCCCGCGCACGAAGCGGTGGAGCAGCAGCTGGAGCAGGATCAGCATCAGGGCGGCGGCGATGCCCACCGCATACATCCCCGCGCCGATCGCCATGCCGATGCCCGCCGTGGTCCAGATGCCCGCCGAGGTGGTCAGCCCCTGGATGGCGCTGCCGCGGACGAAGATCACCCCGGCCCCGAGAAAACCGATGCCGGTGACCACGGTGGAGGCGATGCGCGAGGCGTCATGCCCGCCGCCATGCAGCGCCGCATCGGCAAAGCCGTATTTCGACACCACCATCATCAGCGCCGAACCGAGGGCGACGACGGTGTGCGTGCGCACCCCGGCCTCCTTGAGCCGCGTGGTGCGCTCCATGCCGATGGCCGCACCGCAGAGGCAGGACAGGGCGATGCGGAGGATGAATTCCATGGTTTCAGGGGTCAGAACAGGCGGCATAGCCGGTCTCCTTTCGAAGGTCAAGCTCCCGGTGCCGGACCCCGCGGCGGGGGCGGGGGCGGAGCAGGCCGGGGCTTCGGGGGTGGAAAGAAACGGGGTGGAAAGAAAGAAACCCCATGCACGGGGCAGGGGGAGGGTTGGAATGAGGGGGACGCTTCGCGGCGGGGGATGGGGCGCAGGGGTGCGCCGTGCTTCATCCGTCTGCCGCGGGGCTGTGTCCGCTCTTAGTCTACCATAATCCGGCATTGTATGCAAGGGTTTTTTTGTGTCCCACGGAGGGTGGGTGGGTTGACAGGGGCGGGGGTTTTGCGTATAATATAAGGGAAGGGCGCCGCAGGCAAGCGGTTTGCTCTGGCCGTCACGATTTTATGGCAAAACCCAAAAACCGTCACTTTGCCGAGTGGCGGTTTTTACTTCTTTCTGAACGCGATCCGAAGAACGTACTCCAGAAATTCAATCACTAACGTGATCTTCATGGTATCACCCCCTTTCCGGGGGAGTACCAGAGCAAAACCGCCTGCCGCGTTGGTGCGGCGCCCGGCGCCCCGTGTGGGCGCTGGTTTTATTTTAGCATGGTTCGACAGGGTTTTCAAGATTTTGTGCTTTGTTTTTT
>JAFQKL010000158.1 GCA_017396965.1 Clostridia bacterium | reverse complement strand
ATTATACCGCAGTCGGCGCGGAAGCGAATATCGTGGACGGCGGTTACAGCGATCAGGGCAATACGTTGGAAATTAAGTCCTCCTTTTTCTCTGTCTTCCTCTGCATCATACCACAGGGGGAAGCGGAAAACGACAGACGTATTGTCGCTTTTGTATCAGGGGTTGACAGAGCCGGCGAACTGTGCTATTCTATATTTAACATTTAGGTTAATTGTTAATCAAGGAGGCATCCCCATGGCACTGCAACAGACCCTTCGGGCGCTGGCCGACCCCATCCGGCGGGAGATTCTCGAGCTGCTCCGGCCGGGCCGACTGTCGGCCGGGGAGATTGCGGCGCGGTTTTCGGTGACGGCGGCCTCCATTTCCCGCCACCTCGCGGTGCTGCGGGAGGCCGACCTCATACGCGACCGCCGCGAGGGGAAGTATATCTACTATGAACTCAACGCCTCGGTGCTGGAGGAGATCCTGCTTTGGATTGCGGCACTGCAGGGCGGGAAGGAGGAAGATCATGTGGAAGAATCATAGGCGGACGGTGCTGCTCACCGGCCTTGTCACCCTGCTGCCGATGCTGCCGGGGGCGCTGCTCTGGACGAGGCTGCCGGAGCGGATGCCGACCCATTGGGGGCTGGACGGGACGGTGGACGGCTGGAGTTCCAGAGGCTTTGCCGTCTTCGGCCTGCCGCTGCTGCTGCTCTTGATGCATCTGTTCTGCGTCTTTGTCTCCGATCGGGTGGACGGGGCGCGGGAGCAGAGTGTCAAGGTGCTGCGTCTGCTGCTTTGGATCATTCCGGCGGTGTCGCTGCTGATGGGGACGATGATTTACGGCGAGGCGCTGGGGCTTTCTCTGCCGACGGCGCGGCTGGGGCTGCTGTTTGTCGGCCTGCTGCTGATCCTGATCGGCAATCTGCTGCCCAAGTGCCGGCAGAACCGGGCCATCGGCATCCGCATCCGCTGGACGCTGGAGGACGAGGCCAACTGGTATGCCACCCACCGCTTCGCCGGCCGTCTCTGGGTGGCGGGCGGTGCGCTGCTCTGCCTGGCGGTGCTGCTGCCGGTCACGGTGCAGCCGTGGGTGCTGCTGACTGTGCTGCTGCTGCTGGTGGGGCTGCCGTGCTTCTACTCCTATCGCTACGCGATACGTCATTCCGCGTGAGGACAGGGGTTGTCCCCTGCCGCTTCCCCGCCGCTCGACCAGACAAACGCCCTGCCGGAGCAAGCTTCGGCAGGGCGTTTCTTCAGGCGTTTGTTCCGGCGACGGATCGCGCCGGGCCAGGTGCCTTCGCAGCCGGATTCTCCGCCCTTACGCCTCCAGAATCGCCGGCAGCTCAGAGAGCTTGCGGATGACATAGGTGGACGGCTGCTCCCCGGCGACGGGGGCGGCGGTGAGCCAGCAGGTGTCGAGGCCGGCGGCGTTGCCGCCGGCGATGTCGGTGGTCAGCGAGTCACCGATCAGCAGGGTGCGGGCGGGGTCAAAATCGGGGATGCTGGCGGCGAGGTGGGCAAAGTAGGCGGGCTCCGGCTTGCGGGCGCCGACGCTCTCGGAGTCGAACACCTGGTCGAACAGGGGCAGCAGACCGATGCCGGTGAGCTTGGCCAGCTGCGTCTCCCGTTCCCCGTTGGTGACGACATAGAGGCGGCATCTGCCGTGCAGGGACTGGCAGAGCGCCGCCGCCCCTTCCATGGGGCAGGCCTTCTCCCCTAAGTAGCGGCGGTACTGAGCCTCCAGCGCCACCCCGTCCGCCTCGATGCCGAGGCGCTCAAAGGTGCGGGTGAAGCGGGCGGCGAACAGCTCGGCAAGCGTCACCTCGCCGCGGTCGTGCTGCGCCCAGAGGGCGTCGTTGATCTCTTTGTAAGTCTCGCGCAGCTGCGCGGTGAGGGGGATGTCGTGCTCCGCCATAACGGCGGCGAGGGCGACGGCTTCGCTGGCGTCGAAGTCGAGCAGGGTGCCGTCGAGGTCGAAAAGCAGCGTGTCGTAACGCATGGGCGGCCTCCTATGGGTGGGATGGGGTCAGGGCAGCTCCCGGGAGAGGAAGAGCTGGTTTTTCTTCGGCTCGGCACAGGCTTTTTTCAGCAGATAGCCCGCGGCCGAGAGCAGGACAGGGCTCACCGTCCGCGCACCGACCGGGCAGAGGCTGACGCAGCGCATACAGCTGATGCAGCTGCTCTTGTCGGTGATCGTGGGATCGGCGGTGGGGATGGCGCCGACGGGGCAGCGGTGGGCACAGAGGGTGCAGCCGGTGCAGCCGCGCCCCGCCTTCGGCTTGAGCGGCACGCTCTCCGCGTCGCGGTAGGGGTGGCTGCCGGGGAGGACGAGGGGGGCGTGGGCGGTGGCAAGGCGGGGGCGCACCGTCTCCGCGAAGCGGCGGAGGGTGCGGCGGTCGTCGGCGTCGGGGCGGGCGCGGGCGTACTGGTGGAGGATCGAATGCTCGGCAATCGCGGCGAGGGCGGCGACGCAGTCGAAGCCGCGGTCGGAGAGAATGTCATACAGCTCGAGCAGGGCGTCCTCATAGTCGCGGTTGCCGTAGACGACGATGGGGACAGCCTTCGCCCTGCCGCCGCTCATCCGTCCCAGGCGCGCGGCGGCCGGCGCCGGGATGCGGCCGCCGTAGACCGGGACGGCGACGACGCACACATCCTCCGGCCCGAAGCGGCGCAGCGAGAGATTGAGGGCGCGCTCGGTGAGGTCGATGCTCTGCGCCGGCGCCTCGCCGAACAGGGCTTCGGCGAACACCGTGGCCACGCGTCGGGTGCCCCCGGTGGGGCTGAAAATCATGGAGGTTCCTTTCACGGGGCCTCCCTCCTTTCCGGGATTCATCAAAAGGGTGGGTGATTTTTGGGGGACACGGGAGAAAAAACAGAGCAGGGGCTGGCCCCCTGCTCTCTTTTTTTGAGGGGAAATGCTGAAAGGGGATTTCGCCGCTGCGGCGGCGACCCCTGCAGGGGGCCGGCCTTACAGCGGCTTCGGCTCCGCCGGCGCGTCCACCGGGCCGTAGGGGATGACCGAATCAAACATGGACGAGGTCTTGGAGGGCTTCTCCGGGGCCGGCTCCTCAGCGGGCGCAGGCTCCTCGGCGACAGGCTCTTCCACAACAACCTCCGCCTCAACAACTTCCTCAACCTTTTCCTCACGGCAGCCGCAGACGCAGGGCTCGGTGCAGTTGCAGTCCTCCTCCTCGCAGTCGTCGCAGTTGCCGCTGCAGTGGCAGCCGTCCTCTTCCACATGGGCGCCGCAGGCGGGGCAGAAGCGGGCGTTCTTCGGCAGGTCGCGGCCGCAGACGGTGCAGACGGGCGGCGCGGTCAGCTCGCCCTTTTTGCCCTTGAGGGCATCCAGCTCCTCGAGGCAGGCGTCGATCATCGCCATGATGGTCTCGGGGGTCATGCGCTCGCTCTCGCCGCGGGCCGACTCATAGACCGACTGGCCCAGCTCGCGGTAGAGGTCGGCCAGCTCACTCTCCTTGGCGTTGATGGCGAAGGAGAGCTTGGTGGTGTCCCGCAGCTCGCCGGCCTTCTTGCCGACAGCCGAGGCACCCTTCTTGATTTTGTCCAGCAGCTGATTGGGGTCAAAACGGATGGCCATGGTAATTCCTCCTGTGATGTGGTTGGATCAGAGCAGATTCGCCGAGCGCTTGAGCTTGAGCAGATGCAGCAGCTTTTCCCGGTTGATGGCAAGTTTCTCCCGGTCGGCGATGTACTCATGAAAATGCTTGTTGTGAAACACCCGCTCGATGCGCCCGCCCGGCAGGCCAACCACCTTGGAGACGCCACCCGCCCCGAGGGCGACAATGTCCTGATACTCGCCCATGATATAGACGTTGTAGAGGCACTGCGTCTCCCCTCTGGCGTAGCCGACGTTCTCTAAGTTGCCGAGGGTGTTGCGCTGGCGGTAGAGGTAGTAGGGGTGGTAGTTGTTCTCCGCGGTGGCGGCGGCGGCTTCCTCGAGCATATCAAAGATGTCCCTGGCGCCGCGGGAGGTGCGTTCCATGTCTTTGTACTCCAGCCGCGCCGCCCGCTTGAGGGAGAGGGCGTGGACGGTGAGGTTTTCGGGGGCCAGGTCAATCACATCGTGCAGGCTCTTGTGAAAGGCAGCCACCGGCTCGCCGGGGAGGCCGGCGATGAGGTCGACATTGATGACCTGAAAGGGGAATGTGCGGGCGAGGTGGTAGCAGTCGAAAAACTCCTCCGCCGTGTGGGTGCGGCCGATGCGCAGCAGCGTGTCGTTGTCGGTGGTCTGGGGGTTGACGCTGATGCGGTCGACGCCGCACTCGATCAGCGCCTGCAGCTTCTCCGCCGTGATCGTATCCGGCCGCCCGGCCTCGACGGTGAACTCATCAAGGCTTCCGATATCAACATATTCTCCCACCAGCTTCAACAGCCCGTGCAGCTGCTCGGCCGTCAGGGTGGTGGGGGTGCCGCCGCCCATATAGACGGTCTGCACCGGGATCTCCGCCTCCCGCAGCGCCGCCAGGGTGGCGCGGGTCTCCTCCATGAGCGCCTCCACATAAGAGGGGATGAAGCGGCCCTCCTTCTCCACCGAGTGGGAGACGAAGGAGCAGTAGGAGCAGCGGGTGGGGCAGAAGGGGATGCCGAGATAGATGCTGACCCCCTTGCGGTTGAGCCGGGCCAGCGCCCGCTCCTCACTCTCCAGCACGCCGGCGCAGAGCATGGCCTTGGCAGGCTCGGTGTAGCAGTCACGCAGCAGACGGTGGGCGGCTTCTTCGGCGGTCAGCCCCGCATCCATCAGCTGACGCACCTTTTTGGCGGGACGGATGCCGGTCAGGGTGCCCCAGGGGGGCTTGATGCCGGTCAGCGCCCAGCCGGCGCGGAAGAAGGCGCGGCCGATGCCCTCTCCCGCCGTCTCCCCGGGGTGCAGCAGCTCCTCCGCCGCCACCACCCGCCCGTGGGCGCGCAGTGTGATGGAGACGGTGTCCTCCTGCAGGGTGGCGCGGGCGTAAAGCCCGTCGTCCACCGCATCGGAAAAGCCGGCGGCGGGGAAGAACAGCAGGGCCAGCGTCTCGCAGAGATACCGCTCTCCGTGACCTCTCAGCTCCAGCCTCATACCGCTTTGAAGTACGGGTTGTTGGCCTTCTCGTGGGCGAGGGTGGAGAAGTCCTCATGGCCGGGCAGTACCTCGAGATCCTCCTCGATGGAGGCCAGCACCACCTGCAGCGAGTGGCGCATCTCTTCCATCGAACCGCCCTCAAAGTCGGTGCGGCCGATGTCGTTGAAAAACAGCGTGTCCCCGGTGAAGAGGTAGGGGGCCGCCTTGAGGCAGATGCCGCCCTTGGTGTGGCCGGGGGTGTGGATCACCTCGAGGTCGATGCTGCCCACCTTGAGGTGGTCGCCGTGCTTTAAGAGAATGTCCGGGGCGACGTTTTCAAAGTTCAGCCCTGCCTGGGCGAACATCTTCATCGCCGCGCCGGAGGTGAGGAAGTGGGCATCCGCCTCGTGGATGGCCACCTCGCCGCCAAAGCGTTTCTTGACGTCGCCAATCAGGCCGACATGGTCGCCGTGGCCGTGGGTGGCGATGATATATTTGACCTTGCAGGGGCAGCTCTCCAGAAAGGTGAACAGCTCGGGGTTCATAAAGCCGGGGTCGATCACCGCCGCCTCGCCGGCCTGCTCATCCATGAGAATATAGGTGTTGACAAACATCATGCTGCTGGAGATGTGATGAAGCTTCATGCGCAAAACCTCCTGTCAGTTGAAAAATAGCAGCCGGGGATCAGAAGCTGTTGTCCCCCTTTTCGACGATGAGGGTGATGGGGCCGTCGTTGACGAGGGAGACCTTCATGTCGGCCCCGAAGACGCCGCTCTCGACGGTGAGGCCGCGGCCGCGCAGCGTCTCTTTGAACAGCTCAAACAGCGGCACCGCCCGCTCGGGGCGCTCGGCCTTGATGAAGGAGGGACGGTTGCCCTTGCGGCAGTCGCCGGCGATGGTGAAGTTGGGCACCACCAGCACCGAGCCGCCGACATCGGCGAGGGCCTTGTTGAGCTTGCCGTTTTCGTCTTCGAAGACGCGCAGCTGGGCCACCTTGTCGGCCAGCCACCTGCAGTCCTCCTCCTTGTCGCCGCTCCAGACGCCGAGCAGGACGAGAAATCCCTTTTCGATGGCGCCGACCAGTTCGCCGTCGATGCGGACGGCGGCTTCGGACACCCGCTGTACCACTGCTTTCATAAGGGGCAGCCTCCTTCGCTTTTTGGGGGCCTGCATTGGTGCCGACGCCCAAAGTGTTTGATGTTGGGGGATGTGCGGTGGGGTAATTGAGTGGGGAGTTTCGCCGCTGCGGCGGCGAGCCCTGCAGGCGGCCGGGCGGCGACCCCTGCAGGGGGCCGGGGGCGGCGCGCTTACTCCACCGAAAGGATATAGCTGTACACCGGCTGTCCGCCGGGGATGACGGTCAGCTCCGCCTTGTTGCCCAGCTTCTTTCTCGCCTGCTCTTCAAACTTGGCGGCCACCGCCGGGGCGACATCCTTGCCGGTGAAGACGGTGACAAACTCGCAGCCCTCGCCCACCAGCTCGGTGAGCAGCTTGAGGGCGGCCTTCTCGGGGGTCTTTTCCACACAGAGGAGATGCTTGCCCGAAAGGCCCATCATCTCACCCTTCCTGACGCGGCGGCCGTCCACCTCACTGTCGCGCACGGCATAGGTCACCTGACCGCTCTTGACGGCGGCGATGCCCTCCTTCATGGCCTCGGTGTTCTCCTCCGCCGACATGCTCTCCTCAAAGCGGGTGAGCGCGGCCATGCCCTCGGGGATGGTGCGGGTGGGCAGAACGATCACCGTCTTCTCGGTCATCCGGGCGGCCATCTCGGCGGTGAGGATGATGTTGGAGTTGTTGGGCAGCACGAAGACCGTCTCGGCCGGGGTGGCGTCCACCGCGGCGAGGATATGCTCAATGGCGGGGTTCATCGTCTGCCCGCCTTCGACAATCTGGTCGACCAGGAAATCGGTGAACACCCCGGAAATCCCCTCGCCGGGGGAGACGGCGACAAAGCCGAAGGTCTTCTCCGGCGCCGCAATCACCCGCTCCTTGGGGCCCATCTGCTCAACGAACTCGCCGTACTGCTCGATCATGTTCTCGATCTTGACGCCGGAGAGGAAGCCGTACTTGAGGGCCTCGGTGAGCACGCGGCCGGGGGCGTTGCTGTGGACATGAACCTTGATGACGGTATCATCGTCGACAAACACCAGCGAATCGCCGATCTTCTCCAGGTAATCACGGAAGGCATCGGTGCTGCGCAGCCGCTTGCCGTGGGTTTTGTTGACAAAGAACTCGGTGCAGTAGGCGAACTTGATGTCCTCAGGATTAAAGGACGCGAGATCAATCTTCGCAGCCTCCCCCTGGACAGCGGGGACGGCGGCGGGGGCGGCTTCGGCGCCCGCATCCACCGGCACGCCGTCGATCAGCAGGCTGACCCAGCCCTCGATCATGCGCACAAAGCCGTGGCCGCCGGAATCGACCACGCCGGCCTTCTTGAGCACGGGCAGCATATCGGGGGTTTTGGCCAGCGTCTCCTTCGCGGCGGCGAGCAGGCGGCGCAGGACGGCCTCGATGTCCCCGCCGGCGGCAGCCTCCTCCACCGCCTGCTCCGCGGCGACGCGGGAGACGGTGAGAATGGTGCCCTCGGTGGGCTTCATGACCGCCTTGTAGGCCGACTTGACACCGCCCTCAAAGGCTTTGGCCAGGGCCGTCCCGTCCATCTCGGCGACACCGGCCAGCGACTTGGCGAAGCCGCGGAACAGCAGCGAGGTGATGACACCGGAGTTGCCGCGGGCGTTCTTTAAGAAGATGGAAGCGGCAAGGTCGGCGATCTCCTGGCAGTTGCCCTCGGCCGTCTTCAGCGGGGCGGAGCCGCCCAGCAGGGTCATGGCCATATTGGTGCCGGTATCCCCGTCGGGGACGGGGAACACGTTCAAGTCATTGATCTCGGTCTTATAGCGCTCTACGTTGGCTGCGCCGGAAAGGATGGCATCGCGCAGCATGGCGCCGTTGATGGTTTTCAAAATTCAGTCCTCCCGTCAGGCTTTCATGTCGTCGATACAGACGGTGACCTCATGTACCGTCAGGCCGGTCAGCTCCTCCACTGTGTAGCGGACCTTCTCCATGATGCTGGTCGACACCGCGGCGATGTTGAGCCCGTAGATGACGACGATGTGCAGCTCAATGGAGATCATATCCTCCCCGGCGGGCAGGATGCGCACACCTTTGTCCACCCGGTTGCGCTTGAAAAGGGACACAAATCCGTCCACGGAATCACGGGCTGCCATGCCGGCCACACCGAAGCACTCGTTGACCGCATGGCCCACGATGGTTTCCAGTACATCCTCCGAGAGGGTGATCTCACCGAAAGCGTTTTCCAGTTTTACCATAGTCGCACCTCCTGTTGCAAATTGTGTGGGGGTTTTGGGGGTTTATCTTTTGATGTCGGTTGTCCATTCAACACGCGGCGGGGATGAGCCGCTCGCGGGAGCGCCCGGTGCGGGCGTTCAGAATTAGTATAGCATAGTTTTTCGGGAATAACAAGCGCGAAGGGGGAAGATGTTGCGCTTTTGCTGTGGCTTTGGGGGCAGGGGGAGGATGCCCCTGAGGAACTTCGGCGCTGCCCCCCACCCCGGCCGGTCTCCCCCAAAGACAGAACACCGCCCCAAAGCAACCCCGGGGCGGTGTCTTTTGATCTTGCAAACACAAAAACAGGACGAAAAACAAAGGAACCGGCAGGCCTCACCCGGCCTCCTACTCCAGATTCAGCTTTCTCCCCAGCAGAAACACCGTCACCATGTAATAAAACGCGGCATACAGCACCGTCCCCAGCAAAAAGAGCAAAAACACCACGTGCAGCCCCACCGCCAGATCCAGATCCGGCATGGGAATCGACGTCAGCGGCAGGGAGATGATCACGATCAGCGTCTGGCTGAACAGCACATAGCCGAGAAACGAGAGAAAGCTCATCAGCAGCCGGTTGCGCTTGAACAGCTGCCCCGTGGCAAACGAGGCGTACACCATCAGCACCCCCGACGCCAGCATCACCACGGCAATCGCCGCCCACTCCAGGGCATACAGCGTGAAGTTGAGGTCGAAATCGACAAAGAAGATCCGCACCAGCCCCGGCAGCTCCTCGGTCAGCAGCCGCCAGAAGCCCGCCTCATACAGCATGGCAAACACGGCAAAGATCTCGATCAGCGCGCTCAGGGCAAACCAGAACACCGCCACCAGCAGCCTCGACAGCACCAGCTGATGCACCGACACCGGCAGCGTGAAGGAGAGGTAGCCCTCGTCCCCCAGCATCGAACGGTAAAAGCGCTGCGCCATGAAAAAGGCGGTGATGAAGCCGGCGGAAAAGGCGAGAACGCTGTAGGTTGTGGACAGCAGGCCCGCCAGCATCACAAAGAATCCGCCGGGGTCGCCGACCGCGGTCAAAAAGTCGGCGGAAAAGCGGGTGAGCAGCGAGGTGGCCAGCAGCGCCGCCAGCAGCGGCAGCATCAGACGGCGGGTGGCGCGAAACTCGTGCTTGATCAGTTTGAAGGTCATGCGAACACCTCCCGAAACAGCAGATCAATGCTCTTGCCGTGCTGCTCTCGCAGATTGTCCACCGAGTCGTGCAGCAGAATCTGGCCCTCGCGGATGAACACCACGTCGTCGAGCACATTCTCCACATCGGCGATCAGATGGGTGGAGATCAGCACGGTGGAGTTCTGGTTGTAGTTTGAAATAATGGTGCGGAGAATAAAGTCCCTCGCCGCCGGGTCCACGCCGCCGATCGGCTCATCAAGCAGATAGAGCCTGGCCCTGCGGCTCATGACCAGGCTCAGCTGCACCTTCTCGCGGTTGCCCTTGGAGAGGGCGCGCACCGGCCCGTCGAAGGGCACGCCGAGGCGGGTGATCATCTCGGCGGCCGTCTCGGCCTGAAAATCGGGGTAGAAGTCGGCAAAATAGGCGATGAGATCGGCAGGACTCATCCACTCGCCCATCGCCGGGCGGTCGGGCAGGTAGGCGATGCGGCGCTTGGCCTCGATGCCGGGGGCGTGGCCGTCGACCAGCACCGTGCCCTCATCCGCCGTCAGCAGGCCGCAGATGATCTTGATCAGGGTGGTTTTCCCGCTGCCGTTCGGCCCCAGCAGGCCGACGATGCGGCCGGCCGGCAGGGTGAGATTCAGCCGGTCGAGCGCCGTGCGCGAGGAGAATCGCTTGGTGAGATCGCGACATTCCAGTACAGACATGACAGTCCTCCTTCTTTACGGTGTGAGCTGCGGCGGCTGACCGGGGGCCAGCGCCTGGTGGACCATGGCGCGGATCTGCTCGGGCGAGCAGCCCAGCCGCTGCATGGCGGTGAGAAAATCAAGCAACCGCGCCTCCGCCAGCTGACTGCGGATGCGGCCGATGGCCTCGGCATCGTCGGTGATAAAGCGGCCGGTGGTGGACTGGGTGCGGATCAGCCCCATCCCCTCCAGCTCCAGCAGCGCCCGCTGCATGGTGTTTGGGTTGACCCCGGCGCTCGCCGCCAGCTCCCGCACCGAGGGCAGCCGCTCCCCCGGCTGATACCGGCCGGACACCACCGCCAGCGAAATCTGCTCCATCAGCTGCAGATAGATGGGCCGGTCATCGTGGATGCTCCATTGCATGAGGGAACTCCTTTCACGGAATTATTGTGTTACTGTATTAGTACAATAACACAAACCGGCAGGGCTGTCAAGCCCCACACAAAAAAAGCGGCGGCGACGGTCTGTCCGACCCATCCGCCGCCGCTTCAGGCTGTCGAAAAACCCCTGTACAAAAAATCAAAGAAAACCGTCTTGCCGGTTTTCTTCCTTCTCCCGGGCGCGGGACCGGATGTCAAGGGCGCCGAAGGCGGGGAGACAGAAAAATTTTGTCCCGTCCCCCGCAAGGGACAAAAATTTT
>JAFQKL010000157.1 GCA_017396965.1 Clostridia bacterium | reverse complement strand
GGTGTCCTTGGGGACACGGGGGTGTCCTTGGGGACACGGGGGTGTCCTTGGGGACACGGGGGTGGGTGCCGGGGGTTGTGTTGGGGCTGGGTGCGGACGGTAGGTGCGGTGCGGCGCCTGCCGCGGGCCGGGGCGGGGACGCACCTTCAAAAGCGATGTTTCTCTCTCCCCCGCGTTACCGCCGGGAAGCGGGCCCCGCAGCCCCCGTAAGAGAAGCGGGACCGAGGGAGAGCCCGTGGACAGCGCGGATCCCCGCACCCCAAGATCGCTTTTGAAGGTTCATCAAGCCACGGCCGCGAAGCGGCGGAGCGCGAAGCGCGACACAGCGAAGCCGCGAGCCGCGAAGCGGCGAACCACAGGCGGCGAGCTGCGAAGCAGCGAGCCGCAGACCGCGAGCTGCGAAGCAGCGAGCCGCAGACCGCGAGCTGCGAAGCAGCGAGCCGCAAACCGCGAGCTGCGAAGCAGCGAGCCTTAGGCCGCGAGCTGCGAAGCAGCGAGCCTCAGACCGCGAGCTGCGAAGCGGCGAACCACAGGCCGCGAGCTGCGAAGCAGCGAGCCTCAGACCGCGAGCTGCGAAGCAGCGAGCCTCAACCCACAGGCCGCGAAGCGGCCCTACAGCACAGGCCAGCCGTCCAAACAAAGCTCAAACCAACTCACCCAAGGTTGCCCATGCGCCTACTACTAACCCTCCCGGCGGGGGGGCGGCGGCAGAGCCGACCTCGAGTAACCTGGCTATTCACTCTGTTTTCACTTTCCCAAACTCAGGAAATCAGTTTACCAGCTAGCCTTTCTCACACCCGGAATCTGGCCCTTATAAGCCAGCTCTCTGAAGCAGATACGGCAGACGCCGTACTTGCGCAGATACGCATGGGGACGGCCGCAGATCTTGCAGCGGTTGTACTCGCGAGTGGAGAACTTCTGCTGTCTCTGCTGCTTGATCTTCATCGATGTCTTAGCCATCAGTCTTCTCCTCTCTTATTTGGCAAAGGGCGCGCCCATCAGGGTGAGCAGCTCTCTGGCCTCTTCGTCGGTCTGGGCGGTGGTGACAAAGGCGATGTCCATACCGCGGATCTGGTCGATCTTGTCGTACTCGATCTCGGGGAAGATCAGCTGCTCGCGCAGGCCGAAGGCGTAGTTGCCGCGGCCGTCAAAACCGTTGGGGTTGATGCCGCGGAAGTCACGGACGCGGGGCAGGGCGACGTTGAACAGTCTGTCCATAAACTCCCACATTCTCTCGCCGCGTAAGGTGACCTTCACGCCAACCGGCATCCCCTCACGGAGCTTGAAGTTGGCAACCGACTTTCTCGCCTTGACCACAACCGGCTTCTGACCGGTGATGGCGCCGATGTCGGTGCAGATGGCTTCGATGGCCTTTAAGTTGTCCTTGGCGTCGCCGCAGCCGACGTTGACAACGATCTTGTCAAACCGCGGGATCTGCATCGGGCTCTTGTAAGCAAACTTCTTCATGAGCGCCGGAGCGACTTCCTTGGCGTAGAATTCCTTTAAACGTGCCATGTCAAAAACCTCCTATCCTTACAGTGTGGCGCCGCAGTGCTTGCAAACGCGCACCTTGGCTTTGCCCTCGCCCTTGTGGGCGATGCGGGTGGTCTTCTTGCACTTGTCACAGTACAGCATGACCTTGGAGGCGTACATGGCGCCGGGCACCTTCATGATGCCGCCGGCCTCGCCCTCTCTGCGGGGCTTGACGTGCTTGGTCACGATATTGAGACCCTCGACGATCACCTTGCCCTCCTTGGGAGAGACCTCGAGCACCTTGCCGGTCTTGCCCTTGTCCTTGCCGGAGATGACCATCACGGTATCGCCGGTCTTGACATGGATCTTCTTGATCATATCTGTTGTCCCCCTTCCCTTACAGCACTTCGGGAGCCAGAGACAGGATCTTCATATAGTCCTTGTCACGCAGCTCACGGGCAACAGGCCCAAAGATACGGGTGCCTCTGGGGTTTTTATCCTCACGGATGATAACGGCCGCGTTCTCATCGAAGCGGATATAGGAACCATCCGCACGCTGGATGCCCTTGGCGGAGCGCACGATCACGCAGCGGACGACATCGCCCTTCTTGACCATGCCGCCGGGCGCGGCTTTCTTGACCGAGGCGACAACCACATCGCCGATGCCGGCATACTTTCTGCCGGTGCCGCCAAGGACGCGGATGCACATCAGCTCCTTGGCGCCGGTGTTATCGGCCACCTTCAGTAAGGTCTGCATCTGAATCATGGTGTTTTCCTCCTTACCGGCCACCTCCTCATCCAAACGGGGGGAGGGCCGGGCCGAATGTTTAAGCCGTGTCGGAGTATCAGGCAGGCCGTACCGTCGGGGGAACTCTCCCGCACAGCGTCACCCCCCAATTGGGACGGTGCGCGGGTTGTCTGCGGGCGGGCGGTCCGCTTTGACCGCCGCCGCCTTCAGTATCCCCGTCCGGCACGGGTGTTAACCCGACGGACGGCGTACTCGCCGAAATTCCGGCTTCGCTTACTTCGCCTTCTCCATGATTTCAACCACGCGCCATCTCTTGTCCTTGGACAGCGGTCGGGTCTCCATCACCAGCACCTTGTCGCCCACGCCGCAGGAGTTATTTTCATCGTGCGCCTTGAGCTTGTAGGTACGCTTGACGATCTTCTTGTAGAGCGGATGGGCGACGCGGTTCTCGACGGCGACGACCACGGTCTTGTCCATCTTGTCAGACACGACCTTGCCGACTCTGGTCTTGCGAAATGCTCTCTCACTCACGTTTTATCCCTCCTTGCGGGCCGCCTTCAGCTCGTTCTCTCTCGAGACGGTCATCAGGCGGGCAATGGTCTTCTTGACTTCCACGATGCGAAGCGGATTGTCAAGCTGGTTGATGGCGTGCTGAAAACGAAGGTTCATCAGCTCACTCTTGGCGTCCTTTAAGGACGTCTGGAGCTGGGCGGGGCTGAGTGCCCGGATCTCTTTGATGGTCATTTAAGCCTCCCCCTCCTTCACGGTGTCCTCTCTCTTGACGAACTTGCACTTGACGGGCAGCTTGTGCATGGCAAGGCGCATGGCCTCGCGGGCGTCGGCCTCCGGGATGCCGCTGATCTCAAAGAGGACGCGGCCCGGCTTGACGACGGCCACCCAGTACTCAGGGGAACCCTTACCGGAACCCATGCGGGTCTCAGCGGGCTTCTCGGTCACCGGCTTGTCGGGGAAGATCTTGATGAAGACCTTACCGGCACGGCGGGTGAAACGGGTGAGGGCGATACGGGCGGCCTCGATCTGGTTGGCGGTGATCCAGCCGGGCTCGGTGGACATCAGGCCGAACTCACCCTGGCTGACCACGTTGCCGCGGCTGGCCTTGCCGGTCATGCGGCCACGGTGGACGCGGCGGTATTTGACTCTCTTAGGCATTAACATGGTCGGCTCCTCCTTCCTTCGCCTCTCTGGGCTCTCTGGCGGCGCGCTTGACAGCGGGCAGCACCTCGCCCTTATAGATCCAAACCTTGACACCGATGCGGCCGTAGGTGGTGGAGGCCTCGGCGAAGCCGTAGTCGATATCGGCTCTTAAGGTCTGCAGCGGAATGGTACCCTCGTGGTAGCTCTCGTTGCGGGCGATTTCGGCACCGCCGAGTCTGCCGCCGACGGCGGTCTTGATGCCGCGGGCGCCCAGTCTCATGGCGCGGCCGATGGCGAGCTTCATGGCGCGGCGGAAGGAGATGCGCTTCTCGAGCTGGGCGGCGATGTTCTCGGCCACCAGCTGGGCGTTTAAGTCGGGGCTCTTGACCTCGACGGTGTCGATGGCCACGGGCTTGCCGATCATCTTCTCCATGGTCAGGCGCAGCTTCTCGATCTCAGTGCCGCCCTTGCCGATCACCATGCCGGGCTTGGCACAGTGGATGATGATGCGGACCTTGCCGCCGGCGCGCTCGATCTCGATCTTGGGAACACCGGCGTTGTACAGGGTCTTCTTGAGGTACTTTCGGATCTTATCGTCTTCCACCAAGGTGTCGCCGAACTTATCGTCGCTGACGAACCAACGGGAATCCCAGTCCTTGATGACGCCCACGCGCAGGCCGTGGGGATTGACTTTCTGTCCCATGCGTTTAAGCCTCCTCCTTATTCTTTCTCTTTGAGCACGACAGTGATGTGGGAAGTTCTCTTGTTGATGCGGAAGGCTCTTCCCTGGGCTCTCGGCATGACGCGCTTGAGGATGGGGCCGGCGCCGACATGGGCTTCCGCCACATAGAGGGCGTCCTTATTCATGGAGAAATTGTTCTCGGCATTGGCGGCGGCGCTCTTTAAGAGCTTGCCGATCGGCTCACTGGCGGCCTTCGGGGTGTGACGCACGATGGCGAGCGCAGTTTCCAGATCCTTGCCGCGGATCAGGTCCAGCACGACGCCGACCTTACGGGGCGCGATGCGGACGAATTGTGCTTTGGCTCTCGCTTCCACTGTCTTTCCTCCTTATCTACCGGTGTTGCTGGTCTTGGAGCCGGCGTGACCCTTGAAGGTGCGGGTGGGGGCGAACTCACCCAGCTTATGGCCGACCATGTCCTCAGTGACGTAGACCGGGACGTGCTTTTTTCCGTCATGCACGGCGATGGTGTGGCCGACAAAATCCGGAAAGATGGTGGAGGCGCGCGACCAGGTCTTGAGCACGCGCTTCTCGCCGCTCTCGTTTAACTCTTTGATTCTCTTTAACAAAACGGGCTGCACAAACGGCCCCTTCTTGATGCTTCTGCTCATGCAAATGGCCTCCTTTCGCGCTACTTGCTGCCTCTGCGGCGGACAATGAACTTGTCGCTCTGGTTCTTCTTCTTGCGGGTCTTGTAACCAAGCGTGGGCTTGCCCCAGGGAGTGACGGGGCCCGGACGGCCGATCGGGGAGCGGCCCTCACCACCACCGTGGGGGTGATCGACCGGGTTCATGACGGAGCCGCGGACGGTGGGACGGATGCCCATGTGGCGCTTGCGGCCGGCCTTGCCGATGCTCATGTTCTCGTGGTCGATGTTACTGACCTGACCGATGGCGGCCTTGCACTCTAAGCGGACGAGGCGAACCTCACCGGAGGGCAGGCGGACCTGAGCATAGCGGCCTTCCTTGGCCATCAGCTGGGCGCTGTTGCCGGCGGAGCGGACGAGCTGGGCGCCGCGGCCGGGGTAGAGCTCGATGCAGTGGATGACGGTACCGACGGGGATATTCTCCAGGGGCAGGCAGTTGCCGGGCTTGATATCGGCCGTCTTGGAGCTGACGACGGTGTCGCCGACCTTCAGCCCGTGGGGGGCGATGATATAGCGGCGCTCTCCGTCCGCAAACTCGATCTTGGCGATGTTGGCGGTGCGGTTGGGATCGTATTCGATGGTCAGCACGGTGGCAGCCTCATCGAGGCGGTCGCGCTTGAAGTCGATGATGCGGTACTTCTGACGGTTGCCGCCGCCCTGGTGGCGGACGGTGATGCGGCCGTAGCTGTTGCGGCCGGCGTGCTTCTTCTTGCTCTCCAGCAGGCTCTTCTCGGGCTTTACCTTGGAAAGTCCTTCAAAGGTCGAGACCGTCATCTGCCGGCGGGCGGGAGAGGTGGGGTTGAATTTTCTCATTGCCATGGTTGGCTTATCTCCTTTCCGTTGTTGCGGATCCGTAGGCGTGCGGCTGGCGGGGGCGGCAGGGTTTTCGTTGTTCACCGGGCGGCTTTTGCGTCCTGGAATTCCAGGGAGCAGGGGCCCGGCTGAACGAAAAGCCTTCAATACAGCGCACCGAAGGTTGCCCATCGGTCTTCATACAAACCCTCCCGGGAGGGGGGGCGCAGGCGGCTGCCCGGCTTTTTTGCTGATTTCCGATTTGCGTTTGACGCTTCGGCTTTTCTTCGCTGATTCTGGCTTTCTTCTTCTTTCTAACTCTCTGCTGCGCCTGCCGCGGGCCGGCGGGCCGCCTACATCATACCCTCAAAGAACTCAATGGGCTTGCTGTCCTCGGTCAGCTTGACGATGGCCTTCTTGCGGCGGCTGGTGGTGCCGAGGTGGACACCCATGCGCTTCTGCTTGCCGCGCAGGTTCATGGTGTTGACGCTCTCCACCTTGACCTTGAAGATCTCCTCGACGGCGTTGGCGATCTCATGCTTGTTGGAGCCGAGGGCGACCTCAAAGGTGTAGATCTTGTTGACGGCGCCCTGGAGGGAGCGCTCGGTGATGACCGGCTTGCGGATGATGTCGTAAGGGCTCTTCATGTTACGCGTACACCTCCTCGAGCTTGGTGACGGCATCCTTCATGATCACGAAGTTGTCGCAGTTCAAAATATCATAAACGCTCAGGGCGTTCACGGGAGCGGTGATGACGCCGGGGATGTTGCGGGCGGAGAGAACCAGGTTCTTATCCACCTCGCCGGTGACGACCAGGGTCTTGCCCTCGGCGCCGATGGCCTTTAAGAAGGCGGCGGCGGACTTGGTCTTGATCTCAGCGAACTTCTCGCCGTCAACCACCTTGATCGTGCCGTCCGCAACCTTGGAAGAGAGGGCGCTTCTCATGGCGAGGGCGCGCTGCTTCTTGTTGAGGGAGACGCGGTAGCTTCTGGGCTTCGGGGCGAAGACGATGCCGCCGTGGGTCCACTGGGGGGCGCGGGTGCTGCCCTGACGGGCGCGGCCGGTGCCCTTCTGACGCCAGGGCTTGGCGCCGCCGCCGCTGACCTCGGCTCTGGTGAGGGCGCTCTGGTTGCCCTGCCGCTGGTTGGCGAGATAGGCCACCACGGCCTGATGCAGCACCGCCTTGTTGATCTCGGCGCCGAACACGCGCTGGCTCAGCTCAAGCTCGCCCGTGATCTTGCCGCTCATGTCCATAACGGAAACTTTAGGCATTTTGTTATCCTCCTTATCACAAAGCTGGCTTTAAGCCTTGACAGCCGACTTGACGATCAGCAGACCGCCCTTGGGGCCGGGGACGGCGCCCTTGACGATGAGCAGATGATTCTCGGCATCGACCTTGACAACGTCCAGGTTCTGGATGGTGACCTGCTCGTTGCCCAGCTGACCGGGCAGCTTCTTGCCGGGCATGATGCGGGAGGGGTCGGTACCGGCGCCCATGGAGCCGGCGTGACGATGGACGGGACCGCCACCGTGGGTCTCGCGGCCGCGGGAGCCGTTGAACCGCTTGATGGTGCCGGCGTAGCCCTTACCTTTGGAGATGCCGGTGACGTCGATCTTGTCACCCGCTTCGAAGGTCTCGACGGTGATGACGTCGCCTAAGTTCTTCTCGGCGGCGTCGTCGAGCTTGAACTCCTTGAGGTATTTCTTCAAGATGTCGCTGCCGGCCTTGGCGAGGTGGCCCTTCTGGGGCTTGTTCAGCTTGCGGGCGGGGGTGTCTTCGTAGCCGAGCTGAACGGCGTCGTAACCGTCCACCTCAACCGTCTTCTTCTGGACCACAACGCAAGGGCCCGCCTGGATGACGGTGACGGGGATGACGCGGCCCGCCTCGTCGAAGATCTGGGTCATGCCGATCTTCTTGCCGATGATGCCTTTTTTCATGGTGTGTGTGTACCTCCTGTTTGGTTATTGGTTGGGGCGCCCTGTGCCGGGTGCCGCAACATGACCTCCGCTCCTTTTGGCCCTATTATAATAGGAAGGAACGTGCGGAAAGGGTTGACTGGTTTGGATGGGGATCTGCTTTGGTTGACCGGGCGGCCCGGTCGGTGGGGGAAGCCGTTTCGCCGGACGGCCGGCGGTTCACTGTGCCGCTTGCCCGCCGGGGGGTGCCGGGGGGACGGCTTCGGGATTCGGCTCGGGGGAGCGGACGGGGCGGTTCGCACTCCGTGTCCGCCGGGCGGTTCTGCCGGGCGGCCTCACCCTGGAGCCGGTGATGTTGTGGGTCGTGCGGGGCCTGCGGGGGGCTTTCTACATGAATCCCTCCGGGGCCGGGGGGTGCCGGATGCCTTCGCATCTTTCGGCGGCTGTCGTCTGACTGACTGCTGTGCTGACTTTTCAGTCTGCGCCAGAGGGGATTTCGCCGCTGCGGCGGCGACC
>JAFQKL010000156.1 GCA_017396965.1 Clostridia bacterium | reverse complement strand
CGGAGCAACCGCCGGGCCGCGTATGGGCTACGGGGCCGCGTCGCGCTGATTTGGGACAATAGCCCGTTTCCCTCCCGAAAAACTCCCGGAAAATTTCCAAAAGCTATTTTCTCTTTCCGCAAAATCAGGTATAATAGGTTAGTTAAAGGAAAGCCCGTCCGCCCCGTCCGCGACGGACTTGCGGCCACCCGGGCACCCCCCGACCCAAGCGGCAAACCCGTTCCGTCAACAGCCCGTCGACAACCCGTCAACAACCATCGGGCAACCGCGGAACAACCAACCCTGAGAACCATCCAACAACCATCCGAAAGGGGAACATCACCATGCTGAACAACGAACAGGTCATCGCCCTTCTCAAGGAGGCAGGGGCCTTTTTGGAGGGTCATTTCCTCCTCACCTCCGGCCGCCACAGCGACCGTTACCTCCAGTGCGCCCGCGTCTTCCAGGATGCCAAATACGCCGAGCCCCTCTGCGCCCAGGTGGCGGCCCATTTTGAAGGCGAGCAGATCGACGTCGTCATCGGCCCCGCGATGGGTGCGGTGCAGATGGCCTATGAAGTGGCCCGCTGCATCGGCTGCCGCAACTTCTTCGCCGAGCGGGAAGAGGGCAAGCTGACCCTGCGCCGCGGCTTTGCCGTCACCCCCGGGATGCGGGTGCTGGTGGTGGAGGATGTGGTCACCACCGGCGGATCGGCCAGGGAGGTCATCGAGATCGTCAAGGCGGCGGGCGGCGTCGTGGTCGGCGTCGGCTCGATTGTCGACCGCACCGGCGGCAAGATGGACTTTGGCGTGCCCTTCCATGCCGCCCTCTCGATGGAGGTGACCTCCTGGGAGGCGGAGGAGTGTCCTCTCTGCAAGGCCGGGGCGCTCGAGCTGGTCAAGCCGGGCAGCCGCAAGGTGAAATAAGCGCGTTCGGAGGTGGGGAATGGCTGAAAATCTGCACGCAGATCACCGCCAACGCCTGAGAAACCGGGTGATGGATCATGGCGCTGTCAGCCTGGAGGATCATGTTCTCCTGGAGCTTCTGCTGTCCTATGCCATTGCCAGGAAAGACACCAACGAGCTGGCCCATCGGCTCATCCGCCAATTCGGCAGCCTACGCTCCGTCTTTGATGCGGAGCTGGAGCAGCTGCAGCAGGTGGACGGGGTGGGAGAGCGCACCGCCGTGCTGCTCAAGCTCGTCCCCGAGCTCACCCGCCGCTACTTCGAGGCGGACAATGCCCCGACCCGCCGGTTGGCGACGACGGAGGAGATCTCGGCCTATATCATCCCCAAATTCGTCGGCGCCACCAGAGAAAAGCTGCTGCTCGTCTATCTCGACGGCAGAAGCCAGGTGATCACCCACGAATTCGTCGGCGAAGGCGGCGTCGGGGATCTGAGCGTCAACTACCGCCGCATCGTGGAGCGTTGCATGGCGCTGCGGGCGTTCGGCCTGATTGTGGCCCACAACCACCCAAGCGGCTTCGCCTTCCCCTCGCCGGAGGATATGTATGCCACCGTCGCCCTCTGCCGCGGCCTTGCGCCGCTGGGGGTGGCGGTGGTCGATCATCTCATCGTCGCCGGGGATGACTGCACCAGCCTGCGCGACAGTGGCCTGCTGCATGAGAAGCAGGAGAAGGGAAAAGAGCAGTGACAAAGAGCAGGATGTTTCAGGTCGTATCCGAATACAAGCCCTCCGGCGACCAGCCCCGCGCCATTGAGACGCTGGCGGCCGGGGTGCTGAAGGGTGCCAGGGAGCAGACGCTGCTCGGCGTCACCGGCTCCGGCAAGACCTATACGATGGCCAACATCATCGAAAAGGTCGGCCGCCCCACCCTGGTGCTGGCGCACAACAAAACCCTCGCCGCCCAGCTCTGCACCGAGTTTCGCGAGTTCTTCCCCCACAATGCGGTGGAGTACTTTGTCTCCTACTACGACTACTACCAGCCCGAATCCTATATCCCGAATACCGACACCTTCATCGAAAAGGACGCCTCGATCAACGACGAGCTGGACAAGCTGCGCCACTCCGCCACCGCCGCCCTCTTTGAGCGGCGGGACGTGATCATCGTCGCCTCCGTCTCCTGCATCTACGGCCTCGGCGACCCCCGGGAGTACACTGAGCTTGCCGTCACCTTGCGCGAAGGGCAGCAGATCGGCCGGGACGAGGTGCTGCGCAAGCTGGTCGGCATCCAGTATGAGCGCAACGACGTCAACCTCACCCGCAACAAGTTTCGCGTCCGCGGCGACGTGGTGGAGATCTTCCCCGCCGACCAGAGTGAGCAGCTGCTGCGGGTGGAGTTCTGGGGGGACGAGATCGAGCGGCTTTCGGAGGTCAACCCCGTCACCGGCGAGGTGACGGCGCATCCCAAGTTCACCATCGTCTTCCCCGCCTCCCACTATGTCGTCGCCCATGAGAAGCTGGAGCCCGCGATCCGCGAGATCGAGCGGGAGCTGGAGCAGCGGATCAGGTTTTTCAAGGACGAGGGCAAGCTGATCGAGGCCCAGCGGATCGAGCAGCGCACCCGCTACGATGTCGAGATGCTTCGGGAGATCGGCTTTTGCTCCGGCATCGAGAACTATTCGAGAATTCTCGCCGGCCGCGCCCCCGGATCGACGCCTTATACCCTGCTCGACTATATGCCGAAGGACTATCTGATGTTTGTCGATGAGTCCCACGTCATGCTGCCGCAGGTGCGCGGGATGTACGGCGGCGACCGCTCCCGCAAAACGAGTCTGGTGGACTACGGCTTTCGCCTCCCCTCCGCCTTTGACAACCGGCCGCTCAACTTCGCCGAGTTTGAGGAGCGGGTCAACCAGGTGATCTACGTCTCCGCCACCCCCGGCGAGTACGAGCGCAAGCGATCGGCGCAGGTGGTGGAGCAGGTGATCCGCCCGACGGGGCTGCTCGACCCCAAAGTGGAGGTGCGCCCCGTCGCCGGACAGATCGACGATCTGGTCAGCGAGATCAACGCCCGCGCCGCCCGCGGCGAGCGGGTGCTGGTGACGACGCTGACCAAAAAGATGGCCGAAGACCTCACCGGCTATCTGGAAAACTTAAACATCAAGGTGCGCTATATGCACCACGACATCGAGACCATCGAGCGGATGGACATCATCCGCCGCCTGCGTCTCGGCGAGTTCGATGTCTTAATCGGCATCAACCTGCTGCGCGAGGGGCTGGACATCCCCGAGGTCTCCCTCGTCGCCATCCTCGACGCCGACAAGGAGGGCTTCCTGCGCGGCGCCCCCAGCCTGATCCAGACCATCGGCCGCGCCGCCCGCAACGCGGACGGCATGGTGATCATGTACGCCGACCGCATCACCGACTCAATGCGCATCGCCCTGGACGAGACAAACCGCCGCCGCGCCCTGCAGCAGGCGTATAACGAGCAGCACGGCATCGTCCCCAAGACCATCGTCAAGGGGGTGCGCGACATCATCGAGATCAGTACCAAGGCGGAGACAGACAAGTCCGGCTACAGCCACCTCTCCCGCCGTGAGCGCGAGGAGCTGATCGACAAGCTGACCAAGGAGATGAAGGCCGCCGCCAAGCTGCTGGAGTTTGAGCACGCCGCCTATCTCAGAGACAAGATCGAGGAGATCCGCCAGGCGAAGGGTTAAGACCTGCACTGAAGAAGCCCGCCCATCGTCCCCCCGGCTCCCTCCTTGAGGGAGCTGTCGGCGAAGCTGACTGAGGGAATCTGCGCAGGCTTCGCCCACCCTGCAGTGCCCGAACACAACGTGCAAAGCCCGCCCATGCGGACACAGCTTTGCCCATCGAAGAGCGCCTGAACAGACGCAAAAAGGTAGGTCTGTCAAGGGTTCAAGGGTGGAGATTTTACAAAAATCCGTCCCCCGCAAGGATTTTTGTAAAATACTACCCGTCCCTTGACAGACCGGGCACTTAGTACCCCATAATGGAAAGAGGGG
>JAFQKL010000155.1 GCA_017396965.1 Clostridia bacterium | reverse complement strand
CCCCCGCCTCCCTCTCCACCCCCCAAAAAAGAGCAAAAAGCCCAGCCCCCGGAGCCGGGCTTTTTTGCTTCGTGAAGGCTTCGGTTGCTACAACTCCAGTTCACAGAGAAGAAAATCCACCCCATGCTTCCGACACTCCCCCAAAAACGAAAACCCCATCCCCCGATAGGTCGCCACCGCCGCCGCATTCTCCCGCGACACCGCCAGCCGCACCGCCCGGCACCCCTCGCCGCGCAGCAGCGTCACCAGCTCCCCCAGCATCACCCTGGCCAGCCCCCGCCCGCCGCGGTCCCGCCGGATCACCACCCGGCTGATCTCGCAGAAGCGGTCGCCCGTCACCCGCCACACCGGCTGATCGTCAAAATGACAGGGGGAGAGAATCGTCACCGAGCCGATGGCCTCGTCACCGTCGAAAAACAAAAAGAGATTCCCCTGCAAAAGCGCGGCCTCCGTCCCCTCGGCATCGGGATAGCTCTCGTCCCAGGTGCAGCCCGGCAGGCCGATCACCGAGCGGTAAAGTGCAGTGACAAGGGGCAGCTCCCCCTGCGCAGCTCTTCGAAGTTTCATCGCGAACCCATCCTTTCTCCCGCCCGATCTAAGGCAGGAACCAGTATGTGTGCCACCCGTGCTGATAGACCCGCCCGCCCCGCGGCACCTGGGTGAGCACGTTCCAGATATTGATCAGATCCCCCGCGCCGGAGGGCAGGTTTAAGATCGCCATCGTCCCCAGCGCCCGCCGGGTGGGGTCGAGGAGAAAGAGCGCCAGCGGCAGCACGCCCAGCACCAGCGTCGGCAGCAGCGACATCAGCACAAACCGCCCTCTGCTCATCTCCTCCGGCCCGGTGACAAACAGCACCCCCATCGAGAGGGCGTGATAAAAGAAGACCTCGCCGCGAAAGCAAAGGGCGTGCAGCAGCTCATGCGGCAGCAGCGAGAGCAGCGACCACACCACCCCCCACGGGCTGGGCCACACCCACCCCGCCCGCAGCAGCCAGAGCAGCACCCCCGCGGCCAGCAGCGGACGCATCACCTTCGCCCCCAGCACCGCCATCTCCCGCAGCGTCGCCGGCTCGCGAAAGCGCACCGCCCCCGGACGGTGGGCAGGGTGCGGCAGCTGTGAAACATCCCCCGTGAACCTGCCCCCGTAAACCAGCCGCACACCGCCGCCCCCTTTTCTTTTTAAGGAGCATACCACATTTTCCCCGCCGCCGCAAGCCCCCCCTTGCGCCGCGGCGGGCTTTGCTTTATACTGACAGGAGAAACCCCGAAAGGAGCGCCCACCATGCCCCTCACATCCTGCCGCGTCTGCCCCCGCGCCTGCGGTGTCGACCGCACTCAGACGGTCGGCTACTGCGGCGCGCCCGCCCCCTTCCGCCTCGCCCGCGCCGCCCTTCACTTCGGCGAGGAGCCGTGCATCAGCGGCAGCAGGGGAGCGGGGGCGGTGTTTTTCTCCGGCTGCCCGCTCGGCTGTCTCTACTGTCAGAATCATGAGATTTCAAGGGGACAGGGGGAGGAGGTCAGCGACGCCCGCCTCGCCACCATCTTCCGCGAACTCGCCGCCGCCGGCGCCCACAACCTCGACCTCGTCACCCCCACCCACTACACCCCCCGCCTCCTGCCCCTGCTGCGGGAAGCCCCCCTCCCCGTGGTCTGGAACTGCGGCGGCTACGAGCGAATCGACACCCTCCGCGCCCTCGAGGGCCTCGTCCCCATCTACCTGCCCGATTTCAAATATGTGAGGGACGACACCGCCGCCGCCTTCTCCGCCGCCCGGGATTACCCCGCCGTCGCCAAAGCCGCCCTGCTCGAGATGGCGCGGCAGGTGGGGGAGCCGGTGTTTGACGACGAGGGCGTGATGCAGCGCGGCCTGCTGGTGCGCCACCTGGTGCTGCCGGGACATTCAAAGGAGAGCGTCGAGCTGCTGCGCTGGTGCGCCGACCACCTGCCGCCCTCCACCCACTACAGCATCATGGCCCAGTACACCCCCACCCCCGCCGTCGCCGCCCACCGCGAGCTGGGCCGCCGCCTCACCACCTTTGAGTACCGCCGCGTGGCCGACGAAGCCGCCCGCCTCGGCCTGCGCGGCTACTGCCAGGAGCTGGATGCCGCCGAGGAGGGCCACGTCCCCGCCTTCGACGGCACCGGCCTCGCCTCCCCCGCCACGAGAGGAGGCACCCCATGACCAGACAGGAGATCCTGCACACCGCCCTCGCCCAGTCCGCCCTTGAAAGCGGCTGCAGCCCCGCCGATTTCCTTGGCGACACCCCCCGCGTCGTCCGCTCCCGCCCCCATCCCGCCGCCCGCCGATATCTGGAGCTGCCCTTTCTCTGTGACCTCACGGGCTACGGCAACGCCGTCGTCGCCTCCGTCGCCCCCGGCCTCGAGGCGGCGGTGGGGAACTATCTGGCCCGCTACCGTCCCGAGCATTGTTTTGAGACGCCGAACCTCCACGTCCTCTCCGCCCTGCTGCGCCCCCACGGGGCGGACATCTGCTTCATGGCGGAGTATTTCCTCCCCGACCCAGCCGCGCTCCGCCCCCGCCCCCTTCCGTCCGGCTACACGCTGCGCCTGCTGGACGCCGCCGCCCTCGCCGCCCTGCCGCCCGACCCCTGGCCCAACGCCCTCACCCGAAGCCCCGCCCGCCCCGACGTCCTCGGCCTCGGCGCCTTTGAGGGGGACACCCTCCACGCCCTCGCCGCCTGCTCTGCCGACTGCGACACCATGTGGCAGATCGGTGTCGACGTCCACCCCGCCCACCGCCGCCGCGGACTGGCCGCGGCGCTCACCGCCCGTCTGGCCCTGGCGGTGCTGGAGCGGGGCAAGGTGCCCTTCTACTGCTGCGCCTGGTCCAACCTCGCCTCCGCCCGCACTGCCGTCGCCGCCGGCCTTTTCCCCGCCTGGGTGCAGGTGACGGCGAAGCCCCGTGACTTTATCGACCGGCTCAACGCCGAGCAGGCGGCCCGGCTGCCGGACTGAGCAGAAAAAGTCCCCGCAACCCCCGCCGCCCTCTTGACTTCCTCCGCCGAAATTGCTACAATAATTCTATCCCCTCCATGCCGGAGTGGCGGAATTGGCAGACGCCCGGGACTTAAAATCCCGTGAGCTGTGAGGCTCGTGCCGGTTCGACCCCGGTCTCCGGCACCAAAAGCCCCCGCGTCGTTGAGACGCGGGGGCTTTTGTATTTCCCGGCTCCGCGCCAAGCTGGACACAGCGCATAAAGGCTGTCATCGTGTCCTCGGCCCCTCCCGCGAGGGGCTGTCGGCGAAGGAAGTCAAGAGGGCGGCGGGGGTTGCGGGGACTTTTTCTGCTCAGTCCGGCAGCT
>JAFQKL010000154.1 GCA_017396965.1 Clostridia bacterium | reverse complement strand
GGCTGGGGCGGCCGGGAAAAAACCGTCAGCGCAGGCGGGAGAGGCTTTCGATGAGGCGGTCGCGGTAGCCCTCGATCTCAAAATCGACGGCGACCGCGCAGTTCGGCTGATCGCCGGAGACGCCGTACCAGTCCACCACCGTACGGCCGCGGGTGAGGCGGCCGCGGGTTTCAAGGTCGATAGCACAGTCCTTCAGCTCGAAGATCTCGCGGCGCAGCAGGCAGGCGGCGGTGACGGCGTCGTAGACGGGGCAGCCGTCCCGCCCCAGGCGGGTGGAGACGTTGTGGGAGTAGCGCAACAGCTTGCCGACCGCCTTGGCACAGTCGGTGCCGACGGCTTCGATGGCCTCGATGTCCTTCATCTTGAGGGTGTGGCTGTTGCAGACATCGAGCGGCACCATGGTGAGCTTGACGCCACTGCCGAAGACGATGCGGGCGGCCTCGGGGTCGACATAGATGTTGAACTCGGCCGCCAGCGTCATGTTGCCGGCACCGACCGAGCCGCCCATGATGATCAGCTCTTTGAGCAGGCCGGGCAGGTCGGGGTGGGCGAGGAAGGCGCGGGCGATGTTGGTGAGGGGGCCGATGGCGATGAGGGTCAGCTCGCCGGGGGCCTCCTGGGCGCGGCGGTAGATGACCTCGGCCACGTCGCCCTCGGTGGGGTTGGTGACCGGGACGGGCAGCTCGAGGTTGCCAAGTCCTCCGGCGCCGTGGATGTCCTCCGCCGTCACCAGGCGGGTGAGCAGCGGGTTTTTGGCCCCGGCATAGACCGGGACATCGGTGCGGCCGGCCAGCTCCACCAGGGAGAGGGCGTTGCGCAGGGTGTTGCGCAGGCCGACGTTGCCGCCGACGACGGTGATCGCCTGCAGGTCGATCTCCTCTGCCCCGAGCAGCATGAGGATGGCGACGGCATCATCAATGCCGGGGTCGGTGTCCAGAATGACGGGACGGGGGCGGATCTCAGACATAAAGCTCCCTCCTTCTCGTGCGGTTGGCGGCCTGCGCCAGCAGGCTAAGGCAGACCTCACGGTCGAGGCCGGTCACCAGGCGGTGGATGCGCTCGTGGCCGTCCCGCCCGCGGCGGTCGCAGATGAGGTGGCCGTCGCAGTACTCGGAGGCGGTTTCCACCGCCAGCCAGACGGGGACGGTCTCAAAGATCTCGCTCTGGTTTTCGTAGACCACGGCGGCGAGGGGGGCGGTGTAGCAGCCGGGCAGCCAGCGGGGGGCGGCCTCAAAGGCGGCCTCGATGCAGGCGGCGAGGGCGGGGTCGGCGTCCGTGCCGGTGAGCAGGGTCCGCTCGATCTCCTCGCGGGTGAGGGCGGTCTGCGCCGCCAGATCGAGGGGGTGCAGGATGACGGGGATGCCGCTCTTGAGGACGTAGTCGGCCGCTTCAGGATCGGTGTAGAAGTTGTACTCGGCCGCGGGGGTGGCGTTGCCGCCGATCACGGCGCCGCCCACCGCCGTGATGTGGTCGATGCGCTCCTTGAGGTCGGGGCGGGAGGCCAGCAGCAGGGCGATGTTGGTGAGGGGGCCGGTCGCCAGGATGGTGACGGGGCGCAGGCTCTGCTCCAGCAGCTCCGCCATCAGCAGATGGGCGGCTTTGGGCAGGATGGGGCAGCGCACCTCGGCCGGGCCGTCCGGCGACAGGGCGGGCGAGGGCGCTTTCTTTTCGTGCATCCTGCGGGCAAGCGGCGCGGCGGCGCCGGCGGCGAGGGGCAGGTGGGCGTCGGCCCTGCCGAGCAGGCGCGAGAGGAGCCCGGCCCCTTCGGCGGCGGTGGTGACGCCGGTGACGGTGGTGACACCCAGCAGCGAAAGCGAGCCGCTTTGCAGCACAAAGCGCAGGGCGGCGCAGTCGGCCAGGCTGGCGGTGCAGTCGAGGATCAGGGGTTTTTTCACGGTATCCCTCCTCCGGTTAAGATGATGGTCACTGGCCCTTCTTGCGGGCCTTCTGGGTCTGGTTCCAGGCGTAGGCGCTCAGGGCGATGATGGTGCAGACATAGGGGACCGCCTCCACCAGCTCGTAGGGGATCGAGAGGGTCTGCATCGAGTTGGAGAGGGCCATGGTGAAGCCGAAGAAGATGGAGGCGATGGTGGTGCCGAGCGGGGTGGAGCGGCCCATGGCCTGGGCGGCGAGGGCGATGAAGCCGCGGCCGGAGGTCATGTCGCGGGCGAACCAGGAGACGTAGCCGAGCGACATATAGGCGCCGCCGATGCCGGCCAAAATGCCGGAGAGGATGTAGGCCAGGTAGCGGATTTTGACGACGTTGATGCCCACCGAGTCGGCGGCGTTGGGATTTAAGCCGACGGCGCGGATGCGCAGTCCCAGCGGCGTTTTGTAGAGGAAGAAGGCCAGCGCCGCCACCAGCAGGAAGGAGAGGTAGGTGACGACATTGTGCCCTGAGAAGATGGTGCCGAGGACGGGGATGTCCTTGATGACCGGGATCTCGACGCTGGGGAGGACGAAGCTCTTGTGGGAGGAGGAGATGCCGGAGCTGCCGGTCCAGACGAAGAGCAGGAAGATGGTGCCGTTGGAGCCGATGGTGTTCATGGCGACACCGGCGAGGGTGGGGTTGGTCTTGAGGTTGAGCACCAGATAGCCGAGCACCGCGCCGAGCAGGCCGCCGACGAGGATGCCGGCGAGCAGGCCGGCCCAGCCGCCCCAGGTCTCACTGCCGGTGAGGGCGGAGACATAGACGCCGCCGAGGGCGGAAAAGAGCATGATGCCCTCAAGGCCCATGTTGAGGCAACCGGCCTGACTGGCGATGACGGCACCTAAGGCCGCCAGCAGAATGGGGGTGGCGACACGCAGAATCGAAGCCGCAAAGGCGGCGTTGCCGATGACAGAGAAGAAGCCTTCCATGGATCACGCCACCTCCTTTGCAGCCGCCACTTCGCGGGTGGCCTCTTTGACGATCATCTTATGACGGGTTTTGGCGAGGAAGCTCTCCGCCACCAGCAGCACGATGATGATGGCCTGAATGACCTTGACGATCTCCATCTGCACGCCGGTGCGGCGCAGCATGATGTCGGCCCCGATGCGCAGCCAGGCGAGGAAGCCGGCGGCGAGGGGGACGTATTTGGGGTTGTTCTTGGCGAAGATGGCGACGATCACGCCGTCC
>JAFQKL010000153.1 GCA_017396965.1 Clostridia bacterium | reverse complement strand
GCTGCTCGGGGTCGGGGTAGGCGGCCAGGCGCTCGGCCGCCTCGCGCACGGCGCGGCGCACCGGCTCCGGCGTCCCGAGGGGGTTGACGTTGGCCGAGAAATCGAGGGTGACGGCGTGGCGGTAGATGTCGCCGCCGTGGCTGCGGAGGGGGGAGGTCATGGGCAAATTCCTTCCTATTTATATGTCTCTTATCTAACTCTCTCGCAGATGCCTTTCCCCTGTCCCCTGCGGCAATCTGCCCTGCATCGGTCAGTCGGCGCGGCTGCTCCCGGATCGCCGTCCGCCTCCCGCTCACAGCGACAGCATCAGCAGGCGCAGCAGCGCCAGCAGCGCCAACGCCAGCAGCGAGGCGGTCGTCATCAGGCGGCAGGCGCGGGGGATGTCTTCTGTCTCTATCTCGCGGACAGGGTCGCCAATCCAGGGCTTGTCCTTGACGACGCCGAAGTAACTGGCGGGGCCGGCGAGACGCACGCCCAGGGCGCCGGCGCAGGCGGCCTCGCTGTGGGCGGAATTGGGGCTTGCATGGTTGGCGCGGTCGCGGCGCCAGATGCGCAGGGCTCCGCGCCCGTCAAGGCCGCAGAGAGGGGCGGCGAGGATCATCAGCAGGGCCGTAAGCCGCGCGGGGAGCCAGTTTGCGACGTCGTCGAGACGGGCGGGGAGACGGCCGAACCAGAGGTAGCGGTCGTTTTTGTAGCCCAGCATCGAGTCCATGGTGTTGATCGCCTTGTACAACATTCCGCCGGTCGGGCCTGCCAGCATCATCCAGAAGAGGGGGGCGATGACCCCGTCCGAGGCGTTCTCGGCCACCGTTTCGACAGCGGCGCGGGTGATGCCGGCGGCGTCGAGAGACTCCGTGTCCCGTCCGACCAGCATGGACACCTGACGGCGGGCGGCCTCGATGTCGCCGCTCTGGAGGGCGCGGTGGACCTTCATCGCCTCGTCGCGCAGGCAGCGGGCGGCCAGAATCTGCCAGGCAAGCAGCGCGCTGACCGCGAAGTGCAGCAGCGGAGAGACGCGGCGGGCCAGCCACAGCAGTGCGGCGGTGAGGCCGCCGGTGAGCAGCAGCAGCAGCGCCGCCAGCAGGCCGCCGGCCGCCAGCAGGGGGGCGGGGCGGTCGGGGACGCGGCGACGGAGCTGTTTTTCGAGGAAGGATATGGCATTTCCCATGAGGCAGACGGGGTGCCAGCGCCCGGCGGGGTCGCCCAGCAGGCAGTCCAGCACCCAGCCGGCGAGGATGGCGGCCAGGGTTGACACAGGTTCACCTCCGTGGGTGGAATGTGCTCATGATGTGGACAGATGGGAGCAGCAGGAGGGGTTGTCGGCGGCTTGGTCGGCATCGTTCTCCGCCGTCCCGTCGCAGGGGGGCAGCCGTGCTGCGCCGCCCCGGCAGGGGCCGATCTCCGAAAAAAACGGCCGCGCAGCAGAGTGCGCAGCCGTTTTTTGCGTACAAAAATCGCCCCTCACGCAGATCTCGCGCGGGAGGGACCGATCCGATCAAGCAGGTCTTCTGACTCGCGCCTCAGACGAGCGCCCCCGGCCTTCCCGGTGTCCCAGTGACCGACTTTCGTCGAAGGGGGCAGCTCTCGGCGCTCACAGCGGCGGGTCCGTCCGGGATTTGCACCCGATTCACTATCCTCCCCCGCGTCCTTTCGGCGGGCGCGGGGGCACTTGAGCGGCGTGGATTCCATTTGTTTTATCATAGCACGGGGCGGCGGGGAAGTCAAGGGCAGACCGCCGCCCCCCCGTCGCCCGCCTTGCAAAAAATCTGAACCTGTGGTATGCTGAAAAAAACAAACCGACGGAGGTGACCCCGGTGGTTCTCCTGATCGCAGGCGCATCCCACACCGGCAAGACCGCCCTGGCACAGCGGTGGATGGAACAATTGGGCTACCCTTATTTTTCCATCGACCACCTGAAGATGGGCCTCATCCGCAGCGGGCATACCGAGCTTACACCGACGAGCGACGACCGGGAGCTGACTACATTCCTGTGGCCTATTGTCCGCGAGATGATCAAGACCGTGGTGGAAAACCGGCAGAATCTGATCATCGAGGGCTGCTATATCCCTTTTGACTGGTCGAAAGATTTTGAGGAAGAATACCTGGAAAATATCCGTTATGTCTGTCTTGTGATGAGCGAAGACTATATCAAGCGTCATTTTGACGACATTCGGCGCTATGCCAATGTCATCGAGCACCGCCTCGATGATGGGGACTGCACCCTGGAAAGCGTGCTGCGGGACAACGCAGAGACGCTGGCCCTTGCCCGGGCGCATGGGGTAAACTACTTCCTCATTGACGATGCGTACGAGCTTCCCGTGCATCCGTAGGAACGCAGGAAAACCTCCCTCCGCCCGAGCGGCAGAGGGAGGTTTTTTCGTCAGCATGAAATGATGTGGCCGCATCAAGCGGGGATGCGTCCGCCCTCGTCCGCGGCGTCTGGGTCGTCTGGGGTGTCTGGGGCATCTGAGGCTGCCGCGGCGTTCGCGGCGCGGGCGGCGAGGAAGTCCTGCAGCGGGGCGGCGTTGGTGAATTCCAGCACCGCGCCGTCACCGTCGCGAAAAAACGTGTGTTCCGGGTTTGGGGCAACCTGGAAGTCCACCGGGTCGCCGGGCAGGCCGGGGCCGAGGATGGTGACGCTGCAGCGCACGTCCTCCGGCGTGTACACCGCGGGCTTGTTGTCGAGGTCGCGAAAGCGCAGCTCGGTGCGCAGCGAGAGCAGCTGCTCCCGCTCGGCGACGGTGGTCAGCTCGCCGGTCTTGCGCTCCTGTCCGTCAAAGGTGAGGAAGACCGCCACCCGCTCCGCGTCGCACCGCTCGATGCGGCGGAGGATGCTGTGAAAGCGGAGAACTCCCCAGCCGTGGGACAGCGCGACGAGCAGGAGGATGGCGGCGCAGACTTTGATGCCGGTCGGCAGCTTTTTCAACCTTCTCATCAAATGCTCCTTTCCTTACGGCGCGTTCCGGCGCGGGAGAGCCGGGGACACAGGGCGGAGACTGCCGCAGAACGCCTGGACGCGCGGCCCGGCAAGACATCCGGCTGAGCAGCTCCCCGGGTTCACGGTTCACGGAAATCCGATTTATTTTCCATTTATTATCATATCACACCACTTGATTCATGTCAACCTTTTGATCTCTTAGCCCCTTTCCCCTTTTGCTCTGATCGGGATGCAAAAACTTCCATCTGTCAAAATGACGGATGGAAGGTTGCTCACAGAACACAACCGTTCAATCCATTGAAATTTACTGAATCCACCATTCAGGGGTAATCTCTCCGAGTTTGATCGTTTTGCCTGTGGAGTAATCCAGCATGATTTCGATATCGTAATAATTTCCAGCCATAAGCTGAACCATCAGTTCCCGACAAGCGCCACAAGGAGCGCCGTTGGAACCATCGGGTAAAATGCAAAGAACTTTGTCTATTTCCTGTTCCCCATTGGTAATCAGGTTAAAAATAGCATTTCTTTCTGCACAAATGCCGAGTGTTGAACAAGTATCGATGCAAACACCCGTATAGATCTTCCCTGATTTTGAGCAGACCGCAGCGGATACTTCTCCGCAGGTGACATATTCCGAAATTCTCCGTTCATTCCGCACAGCTTTTGCGGCTTCATACATTTTGTCCCATATCTTTTCCATAAGTTGCAATCTCTCCCGATTAAAATTTATTATTCATGTTGGTCGATCCCATTTTCCTGCTTCCATCCATGTCTGGTGAAATTTCCGGGGGGTGCGACCGGTCGACCCAAAAGGAAAAAGGGAGTCCTCCTTCCTGTCTCCGTCGACAAAAAAACGCGGCCCGTGCATCCCGCACAGGCCGCAGTAACCAGGCCTGTCATCCCAAAGGACGCACGCCATCACCAATTCGTTTAGATATTGAAATAAAACACCGGGCACCGCCCCTCACGCCTGCCGGCGCGGATAGGCGACCACCGTCACTTCCCACGGCTCGCCATCTTCCACCGGCACCGCGTGGCTGGCCAGAAACTGCGCCACCTGCTCCTTGAGCTTGGCCACGTCCTCCGGCTTGAGGTAAACCATGCTGTTTTTCATCTCGCCCTTCTGCGCCTCGTCCTCCCCGGCCGAGTCGGCCAGGTAGCG
>JAFQKL010000152.1 GCA_017396965.1 Clostridia bacterium | reverse complement strand
CGGTGCCGTCCAGGCCGTCATACTTCTTGGGAACCTTGTCGAGGTCGATGCGCAGACCGTCGGCCAGCTCGCCGATGGCGACCGAGACGCCGCCGGCGCCGAAGTCGTTGCACTTCTTGATCAGGCGGGCGGCCTCGCCGTTGCGGAAGAGGCGCTGGATCTTGCGCTCCTCGGGGGCGTTGCCCTTCTGAACCTCGGCGCCGCAGGAGGTGAGGGATTCCAGGGTATGCGACTTGGAGGAGCCGGTGGCGCCGCCGCAGCCGTCGCGCCCGGTGCGGCCGCCAAGGAGAATGACCACATCGCCCGGGACGGGGGCTTCGCGGCGCACGTTCTCCGCCGGAGCGGCGGCAATCACGGCGCCGACCTCCATCCGCTTGGCCTCGTAGCCGGGGTGGTACACCTCGTCCACCATGCCGGTGGTGAGGCCGATCTGGTTGCCGTAGGAGCTGTAGCCGGCGGTGGCGTCGGCGACGATCTTGCGCTGGGGCAGCTTGCCCTCTCTCGTCTCACTGAGCGGACGCAGCGGGTCTGCGGCGCCGGTGAGGCGCATGGCGGCATAGACGTAGGCGCGCCCCGACAGCGGGTCGCGGATCGCGCCGCCCACGCAGGTGGCGGCGCCGCCGAAGGGCTCGATCTCGGTGGGGTGGTTGTGGGTTTCGTTCTTGAAGAGCAGCAGCCACGGCTCCTTGCCCGACTCCGTCTCCACCTCGATCTTGACGGTGCAGGCGTTGACCTCGTCCGACTCGTCGAGCTTAGAGAGGCCGCCGTCCGCCTTGAGGGCCTTGACGGCGATGGTGGCGATGTCCATCAGCGAGACCGGCTTCTTGACGCCGAGGCGCTCGCGCTCGGCGAGGTAGTCGTTGTAAGCCGCCTCGATCAGCTTGTCCTCAAAGGTGACATTCTCGATGGCGGTTAAGAAGGTGGTGTGGCGGCAGTGGTCGGACCAGTAGGTGTCGATCATGCGCAGCTCGGTGAGGGAGGGGTCGCGGCCCTCTGCCTTGAAGTAGTCGATGCACATCTGAAGGTCCGCTTCGTCCATGGCGAGGCCGTAGTCGGCGATGAAGGCGGCCTTGTCCGGCATGGCGCGGAAGCCGTCCAGAACGGCGACGTCGGGCGGGGCGGGGAAGTCCTGCGCCAGCGTCTCGGGCAGGGCGAGGGCCGCCTCGCGGGCTTCGACGGGGTTGATGAGGTGGGCCTTGATGCGGGCGACCTCCTCGTCGCTCAGCTTGCCGAAGAGCAGGTAGACCTTGGCCGAGGCGACGGCGGGGCGCTCGCACTGGGCTAAGATCTGGATGCACTGGGCGGCGGAGTCCGCTCTCTGGTCGAACTGACCGGGCAGGAACTCGACGGCGAAGGCGACGTCGGCCGCGGGCAGCTCCGCATAGGTGAGGTCGGTCTGCGGCTCACTGAAGATGGCGGTGACGCAGTTTTCAAAGAGAGCATCGTCAATGCCCTCCACATCGTAGCGGTTGAGGAGCCTCAGTCCCTCGAGGGAGGAGATGCCGAGCAGGGTGCGCAGGTCGCCAAGCAGACCGGCGGCCTCGCCGGCGAGGTGGGGGCGCTTTTCGACGTAGACTCGTTTGACCATGGTTGTCCTTCCTCCTGATTGATGGTGATGGGTCAGCCTCTGAGGGCGCGGGCGCCGATGTCGCGGCGGCAGTATTTGTTGTTGAAATCGGCCTCGTCCGCGGCCTGATAAGCGGCCTCCACCGCCTCCTTTAAGGTGGGGGCGACGGCGGTGACGCCGAGGACGCGGCCGCCTGCGGTGGCAAGCTCCTGTCCCTCCGCTCTGGCACCGGCGACGGTGATAAAGCGGCCTTCACTCTCGGCGGGCAGGGTGATGCGGTAGCCGGTCTCGTACTTGCCGGGGTAGCCGTCCGAGGCGAGGACGACGCAGCAGGCGTGGGCGTCCTTGAACTTGACTTCGACGCTGTCCAGCCTTCCTTCGGTGCAGGCTCTCATGACGGCATAGAGGTCGCCGTCAAAGAGGGGCAGCACCACCTGCGTCTCGGGGTCGCCGAAGCGGCAGTTGTATTCGATCACCTGGGGGCCTTCTTTTGTGAGCATGAGGCCGAAGTAGAGGCAGCCCTTGAAGGGGCAGCCCTCGGCCTTCATCGCCGCCATGGTCGGCTCGAAGATGGTCTTGCGGCAGGTTTCCAGCAGCTCTTTGGTGAAGAGGGGGTTGGGGGCGACGGCGCCCATGCCGCCGGTGTTGGGGCCCTGATCGTCGTCCAGGGCGCGCTTGTGGTCCATGGCGGAGACCATGGGCAGGACCCGCTCCCCGTCGGCAAAGGCCAGCACCGACACCTCGGGGCCTTCGAGACACTGCTCAATCAGAATCCGTGCGCCGCTCTCGCCGAAGATCCGCTCGCCCATGATGGCGTGGACGGCGGCCTTCGCCTCCTCGATGGTGGCGGCGACGGTGACACCCTTGCCCAGCGCCAGCCCGTCCGCCTTGACGACGATGGGGGCGGCGGCGCTGTCCAGATAAGCGAGGGCGGCGGCCTCGCTGTCGAACACCTCGAAGGGGGCGGTGGGGATGCCGTATTTCTTCATCAGCTGCTTAGAAAACACCTTGCTGCTCTCGATCCGGGCGGCGGCTTTGGTGGGGCCAAAGCAGGGGATGCCGGCCTCGGTGAGGGCGTCGACGGCGCCTAAGGCCAGGGGGTCGTCGGGGGCGACGACGCAGTAGTCCACCGCCTCCCGCTTTGCCGCCTCGACGAGGGCGGGGATGTCCTTGGCGGAGCCGCCGAGGCAGCGGGCGTCTTTGGCGATGCCGCCGTTGCCGGGCAGGCAGAGCAGCTCGGTGACGTCCTTTGACTTCTTTAAGGTCTTGACGATGGCGTGCTCTCTGCCGCCTCCGCCGATGACGAGAATCTTGCTCACGCTATCTCCTCCCGTCTTCTTAAGATCAATGGTGGAACAGGCGCATGCCCGTAAAGGCCATGGCGATGCCGTACTTGTCGCAGCACTCGATGACGGCGTCGTCGCGCACCGAGCCGCCGGGCTGAGCGATGTAGGAGACGCCGCTCAAGTGGGCGCGCTCGATGTTGTCGGAGAAGGGGAAGAAGGCGTCGCTGCCTAAGGAGACGCCGGTGATCTTGTCGAGATAATCTCTCATCTCCTGCTCGGTGAGGGGGTCGGGGCGGTAGCGGAAGTACTTCTGCCAGTTGCCCTCGGCACAGACATCCTCCTCGGTCTTGTTGATGTAGCGGTCGATGGCGTTGTCCCGCTCGGCTCTCGGGAGATCAGGGAGGAAGGGCAGCTCCAGGACCTTGTCGCACTGGCGCAGCTGCCAGGTGTCCGCCTTGGTGCCGGCGAGGCGGGTGCAGTGGACTCTTGACTGCTGGCCGGCGCCGACGCCGATCGCCTGACCGTCGACGGCGTAGCAGACCGAGTTGGACTGGGTGTATTTTAAGTTGATCAGGGCGACGATCAGGTCGCGGACGGCGCTCTCGGGGAGGGTCTTGTTGGCGGTGGGCAGGTTCTCAAAAAGGCGCTCGTCGATGACGAAATCGTTTCTCCCCTGCTCAAAGGTGATGCCGAACACCTGCTTGCGCTCGATGGGGGCGGGGACGTAGTCGGGGTCGATCTTGACGACATTGTAGCCGCCCTGACGCTTCTCCTTGAGCAGCGCCAGCGCCTCGGGGGTGTAGCCGGGGGCGATGACGCCGTCCGACACCTCGCGCTTGATCAGCTTGGCGGTGGTGAGGTCGCAGACGTCGGAGAGGGAGACCCAGTCGCCGAAGGAGCACATGCGGTCGGTGCCGCGGGCGCGGGCGTAGGCGAGGGCGAGGGGGGAGTCGTCGAGGCCCTTGACCTTGTCGACAAAGGCGGCCTTTTTGAGGCGCTCGCTCATCGGCAGGCCGACGGCGCCGCTGGTGGGGGAGACGTGCTTGAACGAGGCGGCGGCGGGGAGGCCGGTGGCGCGCTTTAACTCGGTGACCAGCTGCCAGCCGTTGAAGGCGTCAAGGAAGTTGATGAAGCCGGGGCGGCCGTTTAAGACCTCGATGGGGAGGGCGGAGCCGTCCTCCATGAAGAGGCGGGCGGGTTTCTGGTTGGGGGTGCAGCCGTATTTGAGCTGAAATTCCGTCATGGCGGTTCGTCCTTTCAGGTGTTGTGTTGAAGGGGCTGCGGGGGCGACGTGTCGG
>JAFQKL010000151.1 GCA_017396965.1 Clostridia bacterium | reverse complement strand
TGGTGGTAGAGGTGGTGCGGGTGGAGACCGGCACCGCCGACTCCTCCGGATGCGACACGTCCTCCTGTACAAAGGTGCAGGAGGACAGTGTCAGCGTTATAGCGGCAAACAGACCGCACAGACGGCACAGACGCAAGGGAAAACAGCTCCTTTTCCGAATGCGGCGCGCCGATGGGGGTTATTGCGGGTCTTCGTCGGTTTTGATCTCGGCGGCCGTGTCGTTGTTGTCAGCCGACTTCTTTTTGCCGGTCAGGGTCATCACGACCATAACGGCAATCAGCACCAGTGCCAACCCGCCGAAGATAAAAGGGGCTATGGGCAGATCTACGCCGGTGTTGGGGGAAGTCATCATCAGTTGAAGCATACAGGGTCAACTCCTTTTCAGTTTGTGCAAAGAACGACGGATTATGCGTGCCCGGCTTATTTGCAGGGGCCGACCTCTACCTCAAGGTGATAGTGGCGGGTCTCGCCGGGAGCCAGGAAGGGTAGCTTGCCCTGCTCACGGGCGTCTGCGCGACCCTCGATGGGGGCGTTGACCGGCTCCAGACCGGTGACGTACTCCCGCTCTCCCAGCATACGCCACTGGACGAAGTAGGGAAGCTCGTTTTTGTTATAACGGATGCGGGCGCTGAGGTTTTCGACGGGGTTGTCGATACCCACTGCCACCAGGCCGGTGTCGTCCGCGATCATATCGTGGTAATAGCACCGCTCCTCAAAATCCTTCTGCGGAGGATCGATGCGATTCCAGGCGGCGATGTCCTGTTGCGCCAGCTCGGTGCGGGCGGTGGCCTCACGGCTGGGGATGACGTAGCTGGCCTTTTCGCTGAGCAGGGGATAGCCCATGTTGAAATGATACAGAATCATATGGGGGGTAGTACGGGGGCCGACGTTCTCCACGGTGTCGTCGATCTCGATGACCGAGCTGCCGTAGGTGCAGGTGATGCGGCGGGTGAGATGCTGACAGTGACCAAAGATCACCGACTCGTTCATAACGCCTTGCAACGTCACCTGCGGCACGCCGTCCTTCTCGCCCATAACGATGGCGAAGCGGTCGGCAGGGATGCTGCTGATGCGACCGTGACAGCCAAGCTTTTCGCCCTGATCCACGCAGGAGCTGCCGATGTTGGTCAGACCGCAGGTGGTGAGGAAGCCGGCGAAAAAGCTACGCAGCCACTGGCCACCCTCGGCGTCGTAGTACGCGGGAGCCGCGATGCCGGCAGCGGTGTGGTAGCAGAGATTTTTGCCGCCGAATTTGACCTGGTACAGATCCATAGCCCGATCCGGCAGCACCGTCAGTTCCAGGCCGGAGCCGGTGCAGATATCCACCGCCCGAACGCCGTCTTGGCGGCCGCCGGAAAGACGGTATTCCTTCACGTCAAACAGTTGGGAGAGGTGGCCGATATACGGCCGTTCTTCTTTGAATGTCATAACGATTCCTCCTGAAAATAATGTTTCCTTTTATGTAAATTAAAGGGTGCGCAGAGTGTGGCCGGAAAACAACTCGTACAGAATGGTGCAGACGCTGCCCAGCAGGGGAGATTGGGTGCCGAAGGCGGCCTTTGCTACCGGGATGTATTTGTGACCGGCGGCCAGAATGCGCCGGTTGAGGATGTCCTCCAGCAGGGTAAGATAACTATCCGGCAACCAGATGCCTTCGTGCCCGATGAACAAAAACTGGGGGTCCAGCAGGTTGACAGTGCCCACCAACGCGGTGGCCAACTTCTCGGTTATGTCTGTGAAGATGGGAACGCAGGCGGGG
>JAFQKL010000150.1 GCA_017396965.1 Clostridia bacterium | reverse complement strand
CGGTCGATGCGGCGGCTGCCGAGATAGAGCGCCTCGCGCTCCTCCATCCTCCGCCGCTCCTCCGCCGCGGCCTGACGGGCCAGCTCGGCCCGCTCCTGCCACCTGGCCAGAAGCTCTTGCTCTGTCATCTCGTTCCTCCTTCGCTTGTGTTAAGGCCGCGAAAAGGGCGACCCGTATTTTTCCACCAGATAGGCTTTGCCCGCCTCCCCGGCGTTGTTGTAGTCCTCCCACAGATCCTCCGACCAGTTGCTCCTTGCCGCCCGCGGCGGCTCGGCGGCCTGGGTCCAGTAGACGCAGAAGCCGCGCAGCGCATCCGGCGCGTGGGTCAGCTCGTGGGGGGTGGTGGCGGCATCGCTGGGACGCTGCTCGTCGTAGCGCAGCATCGGCAGGGTGCGGATGAGGTTGTGACAACCTTCAAACATCCGCAGCCTCGGCTCCCCCTCCGCCCCCTCATGCAGCCATTCCTTCACCGCCATCCAGCCGGCCACGCGGTCGTTGGAGGTTTTGGTGAGCGAAATGCCCCGCTCGGCAAAGAGATCGGCCACACTGCGCCCGCTCTCCTGCCGCCGGTTCCAGAGGTCGGGCGGGGCGAGCCAGAGATCCACCGCCTCTTTGGTGGCGGCGAGAATCCGCTCCGCCGCCTCGCTGATGATGAGGTCGCTCTCATACAGCTCGCGAAACACCACCGCCCGCCCCCGCTCGTCCACCGCCACCCAGAGGCAGGCCAGCATATCCAGCCCGTAGTCCATGGTGACATAGACCCGCCAGTGCGGCGGAATCTCAAAGGGGCGGCAGACATGGGTATCCCGGTTGAACTCGCGGAAAAACTGGCCCGCGAAGACGTTCCAGTCCCCCTCCAGCCAGGCCCTGCGCAGATCCTCCGGCAAGCTCTCCAGCATCTGGACATAGCCGCTGTCCTGCCGCATGAGCACGGCGTTGTCGTAGACTCTGGCGGGGATAAAGACATAGTCCTCCGGCCGCTCGGCGGGGCGGTAGCGGCGGTCGACAAACAGCCGCTTCACCCAGTCATGCCCCACCCCGCCGGGGTTGCAGGTGAGGTACATCCGCCGGGGGAAGTCCCCCACCCCGCGCAGACAGGCGGTGAGGGTGGCAAACTGCATCTCGGTGAACTGGGTGGCCTCGTCGAGAAAGATGCAGTCGTACTCCTGGCCCTGGTACTGGAGAACATCGGTCTCCCCGTCGCAGTAACCAAAGCGCAGGCGGCTGCCGTTGGGGAAGGTAAAGGCCTTTTCCGTCTCCTTGTAGGTGGCGATGTCCTTCAGCTCCCTTTGCAGCGGCAGGATGTGGTTCTCCCGCAGCTCGCCGTAGGTACGGCGCAGCAGCAGCAGACGGATGCCGGGGTAGTTCGCCGCCAGCAGCACCGCCTTTTTGCGCACCGCCCAGCTCTTGCCGCCGCCTCTCGCCCCGCCGTAGGCCACAAAGCGGGCATCAGCCAGCAAAAACTCCCGCTGCCGCTCACTGGGGGTGCCGAGGCTCCACACCACCTCACCTGGCAAACGGCTTCACCTCCTCCGACAGCACCAGCGACACCGAGGGCGGCTCCTCTCCCCCGCTCGGCTGCTTGCCGTAGACGCGGTTGAGCACATCCTTGGCGCAGTCGAGCCGCACCGAGATGGTCAGCTCCTCATTGTCGATGGCCTCGGCCAGCAGCCTTGCCGCCGAAGGGGTCGCGCCGCGCAGGATACTGCGCATCCGCTCCTCGTCCCGCTGCGCGGCCGACCTCCGGCGTCTGCCGGCTCCGCTCCCTTCACTCAAGCCATCACCTCCTTTTTTGTGGTGGTTTTATTGTAACGAAGGGAATGGTGGATAAGTGTCCCAGCCCGGAGTTTTCCCGGCGGACAGGGCCCGTCCCGACCTCGGCGAGCGGAAAACAAAAAAGGCACCCCGCCTCTTTGGGCAGGATGCCTGAACGCAAAAAAGCAGCCCCGTCGCTTGACAGGGGGCTGCCTGCGTGATAGAATGAAAAAGGAAAGAGCGCCGCGCCCTGAGGGGCTGTGGTTTTCGCTCCGACCTAATTGGGTGTTTTAGTTTCCACTAAAAACCGTCACTGGTCAGAGTGGCGGTTTTTGCTTTTACTCTTGCGATAGGTAAACCGGAACACATGGTCCCCGATCTCGATCGTAATCGTAAACTTCATGGCTTCACCTCCCTTCACGGAGGCTCGGCCGGAGCAAAAACCACCCACGTCCCTCTTTCCCGGGAGCGGCGCCCGGTATCCTTGCAGATACCATTCTTATCACAACAAATTTCG
>JAFQKL010000149.1 GCA_017396965.1 Clostridia bacterium | reverse complement strand
GACCATGGTCAGGGCCAGGACCAGCGCGAGAATCTTCTTGAGATTTCTCATGAGTGGGTTTTCCTCCTCTTTAGGCCGCCGGTCAGGCCGCCGTCCGGCAGGCGCGGGGGAGGCTGTGTTGGAGGCTGTAAGCGGAGGCGGCGCGGGCTGTAGAGGGGGATGCCCTCTGGACGCATGGTGAGGCGGGGAGGGGAGCTTGTATTCTGTAAAATTAATAAAGATAAAACTGTGTAGGGAAACGCCGTGGGGGATAGAATGAGGGGGAGCGGCGGGGCGGGGGTGTGGAGCGTGATGTGTAATTTCAAAAATCTCGATTTCTTCATCGAAAAAAGGTTGCGTTGTTTTCGCAAAAGCGCGCGGGGAAGGGGTTGCGTCGGCGGGCAGAATCTGGTATACTAAAGCAAAGTAACAGGCGCTGCGCCGCGAGGAGGTTTTGTTATGACTCATGTCTTCCCGACTTATGATGATACCCTGCGCCGCACCATTATTCGCCTCTGCGAGGAGAGCGAGGACGGCGGTACGACGATGGAGGAGATCGCCAAGGCCTATCTCGGGCCGTCGGCGGTGGGGGCCATGCGCGCGTGTATGGATAATCTGCAGGATCAGATGGATTCGCTGCTGGCGGAGCGGTTCGTCAA
This sequence comes from Clostridia bacterium, assembly GCA_017396965.1. Lineage (GTDB taxonomy): Bacteria > Bacillota > Clostridia > Oscillospirales > Feifaniaceae > Galloscillospira. The sequence continues at coordinate 2,258 of JAFQKL010000149.1, read as the reverse complement.
TTTGATTGACGGGCGCTTCTATACCGGGGCCAAAAAGACGCCGGACGGCGGTTCTTTTTGAGTTAGGATGCAAGAAAAAAACAGGCTGTCGCCGGTGCGGCAGCCTGTTTTTTTGTGTGGATTTCAAAAGACGCAAAGGAGCGGGCGGACGGTCAGACGCGGCCCTCCAGCCGGCGGTAGCCGGTGGCGGGGTCGACCAGATTGAGCAGCTCCTCGCCGGCGACGTAGCGGCGCAGATTGTCGGTGGCGATGCCGACGATGCGGCGGCGGGTGTTGTAGAAATTAAAGCCGCCGGAGATGTGGGGGGTGATGAAGGCGCCGGGGGCCTTCCACAGCGGGTGGTCGGCGGGCAGGGGCTCGGGGTCGGTGACGTCGAGGCCGCAGCCGCCGAGGTGGCCGGCTTCGAGGCTGTCGGCCAGGGCCTGACAGTCGATGGCGGCGCCGCGGCCGACGTTGAGGAGGATCGCGCCCGGCTTCATCTTTGCGAGGCGCTCCTTGTTGAACATCCCGTCGGTCGCCGGGGTGCCGGGCAGGCAGAGGGCGACGACGTCGGCGCGGGGCAGGGCTTCGTCCAGCTGCTCCAGGGGGATCAGCTCGTCCACCCACTCCGGCTTCTCGCCGGTGCGGCGGACGCCGAGGACGTGGGCGTCCATCGCCTTGACGCGGCGGGCGAAGTGGCCGCCGATGTCGCCGAGGCCGAGGACCATGATGGTGCTGCCCTCCACGCCGCCGACGGGGCCGGCGTTCTTCCAGGTGCCGGTTTTCTGCTGCTCCCAGTAGACGGGGAGGCGCTTTTGCAGGGTGAGCATCATGGCGAGGAGATGCTCGGCGATGCCGACGCCGTAGGCGCCGCTGTTGCAGGTGAGCAGGCAGCCTTCGGGGATCGCCTCGGCGATGCCGGGGGCGACGCCGGCGCTGGTGAGGTGCAGCCAGCGCAGGGCTTTGGCCTCGGCCAGCAGCTTGGGCGGGAACATTCCGATGATGATCTCGGCTTCGGCCAGCTGTTCGGGGGTGGGGGCCTGTCCCTGGGGGAGGAGAAGGAATTCAAGATGGGAGGGTGTGGCGGCCTGAAGGGCGGCGACCTCCTCGGGGGTGGCGATGTTGCCGAGGGCGCAGAGCAGAGTGTTCATGGGGGAGCCTCCTTGTAAACGTGTTGGGGGCGTGCTTTTCCTTATCATACACTTATCATACAACAGATTGGCAAAGAGCGCAATGGGGAGCGGGGTTTTTGAGCGGCAGGGGGACGGGGGAGCGCGATCATGCGGCAGCATCCAGTCTTGCTGGATAGAATAAACGGGAAGACGCTTGATGCTGGTTGCCTGTTCGACGGGTTCCGTCAGTTTCTGATACATCTTCATCCACTCCGCCACACAGCTGGCCTCGGTGGTGGTCTTGACATCAAACCCATACGCCTGCATGACGGCGCGGTCGTTCTGGCGGTGGGCGTGGCGCAGTTCCGGGGGCATGGTGGTTTCGTCATAGAGATCGGCGAGACTGCTGTCGGGGTAGAGGGCGCGGGCGTTTGGGATGAAGCGGGCGGTCTGGTTGCTTCGGTCATTCCAGACCGCCCTCTTTCAACAAGGCGTCCGTTTTGGTTAATAGAAGTATTCGTCTACATCGGGGTCAATATCAAACCCGGCGGCTTTGGCTCTCTCGATAACTCGATAACACTGCTCACGGCTGTCAACACCGTTGGTGTAGAATTCCCGGTTGCAGTCCTCGTCGTCAAATTTTACACCGTAGGGATGCTTGGCCCATCTGTCATCATCAATCATAATTGTCGCTTTAATTCCCATCTGAACGTCCTCCTGAATATTATACGGTTCCGATTTTTTGTATGAAGCGTGTTTATACTCGTCCCACCGGGCCTTCCCCTTTGGTATCACCTTAATCATGCCGTAGCAGACAAGAATGCCGCCGCCAACAGCGAGACCGATTTTGCCGGCTTTCTTCCACTTGGCGATAAACTCCTCGGCTTCCACTGCGGCAAGCTCTGCCGCTGCCTGTGCGGCTTTTTCTGCGGCCTGCTTTGCCAGGAAATCCGCATCAGCCTGTGCTTTTGCGGCGGCCCGGGCTGCGCACCTTGCGGCACGATCTGCAGCTATTTCGCTACGCACTTCGCCGATAAGGTCGGCGGTCACATCCAACGCTTCTTTGATTGAATCATCAAAGGTTCTTGTTGTCCAATAGCGGTTATAGTGGGCATAACCGCCTGTTCCACGGTGAAAGTGTTTTTCAACAGCATATGGTAGCGCCTT
>JAFQKL010000148.1 GCA_017396965.1 Clostridia bacterium | reverse complement strand
GGGGTCGGCGGGGGAGTGCGGTTGGGGAGTGTTGACGGAAGGGTTGGGAAAGAGCGGTTGGGAGGGGCGACGGAGGAGTTGCGGGGGTGCGGTGGGCGGGTGTCGATGGGAAAGGTTGCGGGGAGCGGTTAGGCGGTGTTGACGGGGGTGTTGCGGGGGAGCGGTTGGGCGGTGTTGATGGGGGTGCTGCGGGGGTGCGGTTGGGAGGGGCGACGGGGGTGTTGCGGGGGGCGGTTGGGGGTGTCGACGGGAGGGCTGCGGAGGGCGGGGCAGGGGTTGCCGCGTGTGTGCTGTTTCGCTTCGTTTTGCTGTGTCCATCAAAACAGCCTCCACCGCCCGGCGGGGCGGCAGAGGCTGTTTTTCCTGACGTCTGGAGCCTTCTTTCGATGCGGTTGAGCTGCCTGATCGCTCCGTCGCTTCCGTCGCTCCGTCACTTCAATCACTCAAGATGCCCCATCGCTGCGACACTCAATAGATCGGGAATCTGCCGCACAGCTCGACCACCTCGCGGCGGATCTGCTCGGCATTCCCCTCGAAGTCCTTGGCGGCGCGGGCCAGCATCGAGGCGATCTGCACCATCTCCGCCTCCTTGAAGCCGCGGCTGGTGACGGCGGGGGTGCCGACGCGGATGCCGCTGGTGACGGTGGGCTTCTCGGGGTCATTCGGAATGGCGTTCTTGTTGGCGGTGATATAGCACTCGTCGAGCAGCTTCTCCATCTTCTTTCCGGTGACGCCGAAGGGGCGCAGGTCGACCAGCATCAGGTGGTTGTCGGTTCCGCCGGAGACGAGCTGGAAGCCCTCCTTGACCAGCGCCTCAGCCAGTACCTTGGCGTTTTTCGCCACCTGCTGCTGGTAGGTCTTGAACTCGGGGCGCAGCGCCTCGCCGAAGCAGACGGCCTTGGCGGCGATGATGTGCAGCAGCGGGCCGCCCTGGGTGCCAGGGAAGACGGCCTTGTCGATCTGCTTGGCGTACTGCTCCTTGCAGAGAATCAGGCCGCCGCGGGGGCCGCGCAGGGTCTTGTGGGTGGTGGTGGTGACGACGTCGGCATAGGGGACGGGGCTTTCGTGGACGCCGGCGGCGACGAGGCCGGCGATGTGGGCCATGTCCACCATCAGGTAGGCGCCGACCGAGTCGGCAATCTCGCGGAACCGCTTGAAGTCGATCGCTCTGGGGTAGGCGGAGGCGCCGGCGATGATCATCTTCGGCTTGTGCTCGTTGGCCAGCTTCTGCACCTCGTCGTAGTCGATATACTCATCGGCGCCGAGGCCGTAGGAGACGATGTTGAAGTAGCTGCCCGAGATGTTGACCGGGCTGCCGTGGGAGAGGTGGCCGCCGTGGTTTAAGTTCATGCCGAGCACGGTGTCGCCCGGCTTCAGGAGGGCGAAGAAGACGGCGAGGTTGGCGGAGGCGCCGCTGTGGGGCTGGACGTTGGCGTGGTCGGCGTCGAAGAGGCGGCAGGCGCGCTCGATGGCGAGGCGCTCGGTGACGTCGATCTCCTCGCAGCCGCCGTAGTAGCGACGGCCGGGGTAGCCTTCGGCGTACTTGTTGGTCAGACAGGTGCCCATCGTCGCCATCACGGCGGGGGAGACGATGTTCTCCGAGGCGATCAGCTCGATGTTGCGCTTCTGACGGGCCAGCTCGGCGGCGATGGTGGCGCCGATCTCGGGGTCGGCGCGGTTGATGAATTCCATGATCTGTGAGACAACCATTGGTGTGCCCTCCTGAAAGTAGTCTGGGTGGGGTGGGGGTGCGGGGGTGTTTTGCTGTGTGACGGTTACTGCCGCAAGGCGTGCGCCGCCTCGGCGGCTTCGATGGTGTTTTCCATCAGCATGGCGATGGTCATCGGGCCGACGCCGCCGGGGACGGGGGTGATCCAGGCGGCCTTGTCTGAGACCGCCTCGAAGTCGACGTCGCCGACGAGGCCCTCGGGGAGGCGGTTGATGCCGACGTCGATGACGACGGCGCCCTCCTTGACGTGGTCGGCGCCCAGCATCCTGGGGCGGCCGACGGCGGCGATGAGGATGTCGGCCTCTTTGGTGACGGCGGCGAGGTCTTTCGTTTTGCTGTGGCAGAGGGTGACGGTGCAGTGTTCGGCGAGCAGCAGCAGGGCCACCGGCTTGCCGACGATGTTGCTGCGGCCGACGACGACCGCCTTTTTACCGGCGAGGTCGAGGCCGGTCTCTTTGAGCAGGCGCAGGATGCCTTTGGGGGTGCAGGGGACGAAGCCCTCCTTGCCGGAGAGCAGGGCGCCCATGCTCTCCTTGCCGAAGCCGTCCACATCCTTTTGGGGGGCGATGGCGTCGGTGACGCGGGCCTCATTGATGTGGGGGGGCAGGGGGAGCTGGACGAGGATGCCGTGGACGGCGGGGTCCTGGTTGAGGCGGTCGATGAGGGCGAGCAGCTCCTCTTCGGTGGTTTCTGCGGGGAGATGGAGCACTTCGGAGCGGATGCCGAGTGTTTGGCACATTTTGGCCTTGTTTCGGACGTAGACCTCCGAGGCGGGGTCGTCGCCGACGCGAACGACGGCGAGGCCGGGGGTGGTGCCTTTTGCGGTGAGGGCCTCGACGCGCTGCTTTTGCTCGGCGCGGAGGGTGGCGGCGAGGGTTTTGCCGTTGAGAAGGTTGGGCATGGGTGGGTGTCCTCCGGGTGGTGTTGGGTGAGGGATTGGTATGGGGGTGGTGTGGCTCAGGTTGGTGTGATGAGAGGGACGCAGGGGGGGTGGCGCGGCGGCCTTGGGATTGTGCAGAGGGGGGGGAGAGGGGGGGACGGGGTCGGGGGAGTCCGGTCGCCGTGCGACCGGCTCCCCACTTTCCATTATCCCCCCCGAAACCGCCCGGCCTGTCAAGGGACGGGTAGTATTTTACAAAAATCCTTGCGGGGGACGGATTTTTGTAAAATCTCCACCCTTGAACCCTTGACAGGCCTGCCTCTCTG
>JAFQKL010000147.1 GCA_017396965.1 Clostridia bacterium | reverse complement strand
GAGGTGCAGAAGGGCAACGCCCCCGAGGAGCGCAAGATCCAGCGCCTCTTCCGCAACGGCGAGGCCGCCCGCCTGATCAAGAAGTGCAACGACTTCGGCGCCGGCGGCGTCTCGGTCGCCATCGGCGAGCTGGCGGATGGCCTCGACATCGACCTCTCCCTCGTCCCCAAGAAGTATGAGGGCCTGGACGGCACCGAGCTTGCCATCTCCGAATCGCAGGAGAGAATGGCGGTCGTCGTCGCCGCGGCCGACGTGAAGAAGTTCATGGAGCTGGCCGATGCCGAGAACCTCGAGGCCACCGCCGTCGCCACCGTCAAGGAGGAGAAGCGGGTGACCATGAAGTGGAGAGACAAGGTGATTGTCGACCTCTCCCGCGACTTCTTGGGGTCGAACGGCGCCCCCAAGACCACCGCCGTCGCCCCCGCCGCGCCGAAGAAGCTGGACCGTCCCCTCCCCACCGACTTTGAGGCCGGCATGAAGGCGCTGGCCGACGATCTCAACATCTGCTCCAAGCAGGGCATGGCCGAGCGGTTTGACTGCAACATCGGCGCCGGCACCGTGCTCATGCCCTACGGCGGCAAGTACCAGCGCACCCCCATCCAGGCGATGGCCCACAAGATCTCCCGCGAGAAGGGCGACGCCAGGACCGCCTCCCTCATGTCCTGGGGCTTCCACCCGCAGCTCTCCGAAGCCAGCCCCTTCCACGGCGCCTACCTCGCCGTCGTCGAGTCGGTGGCCAAGCTGGTCGCCGCCGGCGGTACGCTCACGGATACCTACCTCTCCTTCCAGGAGTACTTTGAGAAGCTGGGCAGCGACCCCGCCCGCTGGGGCAAGCCCTTCGCCGCCCTGCTCGGCGCCTACAAGGCCCAGCGCGCCCTCGGCCTCGCCTCGATCGGCGGCAAGGACTCGATGAGCGGCTCGTTTGAGGACATCCACGTCCCGCCCACCCTGATCTCCTTCGCCGTGACGGTGGAGCCGGTGAAGCACGTCGCCTCCCCCGAGTTCAAGCAGGCGGGCCACCGCGTCGTCCTGCTCGCCCCCGAGCGGGATGAGCATGATCTGCCGAAGGGCGAGTCGATGAAGGCGGTCTTCGCTGAGGTCGCCGAGCTGCTGCACAGCGGCAGAGCGGTGTCCGCCTGGACGCTGGGCTTCGGCGGCGTCGCCGAGGCGATCATGAAGATGGGCTTTGGCAACGGCCTCGGCTTTGTGTTTGACAGCGGCGTCACCTTAGAGCGCCTGTTCAAGCTGGAGCACGGCGCCTTCGTCGTCGAGCTGGCGGAGGGCGTGGTCGCCGGCACCCCGCTCGGCACCGTCCTCGCGGAGCCGACCCTGCTGTTTGGCGACAAAAAGGTGTCGCTCGACGAGCTGTACAAGATCAGTGAAGACAAGCTCTCCCCCCTCTTCCCCCGCCGTCTGGCGACGCCGGACACCTCGGAGGTGCCGGTCTATGCCTACGACAAGCGCAGCACCGTCGCCCCGGCCGTGACCTTAAAGAAGCCGCGCTTCTTAATCCCCGTCTTCCCCGGCACCAACTGTGAGTACGACACCGCCAAGGCCGTGGAAAAGGCGGGCGGCGAGGCGCAGATCTTTGTCATTAAGAACCTCACCGCCGCCGCCATCACCGAGAGCGTCTCCGCCTTTGCCGAGGCGATGAGCAAGTCTCAGGCCGTCATCATCCCCGGCGGCTTCTCGGGCGGCGACGAGCCGGACGGCTCGGGCAAGTTCATCACCGCCTTCTTCCGCAACGCCCGCGTCAAGGAGGAGACGGCGAAGCTGCTCGACGAGCGCATGGGCCTGATGGCCGGCATCTGCAACGGCTTCCAGGCGCTGATCAAGCTCGGCCTCGTGCCGTTTGGCAGGATTGTCGACATGGAGGAGGACTTCCCCACCCTGACCTTCAACACCATCGGCCGCCTGCAGTCGCGGATGGTGCGGACGCGCGTCTCCTCGGTGATGTCGCCCTGGATGGCGGAGTGTGAGCTGGGCGAGGTGTACGACACGCCGATCGCCCACGGCGAGGGCCGCTTCCTGGCGCCGATGTCGGTGGTGGAAGACCTCGCCAAAAACGGTCAGATCGCCCTGCAGTATGTCGACCTCGAGGGCAAGCCCACCATGGAGATGCAGTACAACCCCAACGGCTCGATCCACGCCATCGAGTGCATCACCTCGCCGGACGGCCGGGTGCTGGGCAAGATGGCCCATGTGGAGCGCACCGGAGAGGGGCTTTATAAGAACATCCCCGGCAACTATGACATGGGCCTGTTCCGCTCGGCGGTGAAGTATTTCGAGGGGAAGTAGGTGGCCCCCTGCAGGGGTCGCCGCCGCAGCGGCGAAACTCCCCTCGCAGCGGCATCTGCTGTCTTGAAGAGGCTTTCATGTTAAGATAACACACCGATGCATCCCGCGCTTACACCAGGCAAAGAGGCCCTGCCGACGCTCCGACCGGACAGGGCCCGCCCACCCACCCCGTCGAGGTTCAGAGCCCGCGCCCCTGCCGCCGCGATCGACGGCAGATCGGCAGGGCGGGAGGTAGCGCGTC
>JAFQKL010000146.1 GCA_017396965.1 Clostridia bacterium | reverse complement strand
GTCGACGAGGATCACCGCCACCTCCACGGGGTGGATCAGGTAGGGCTCGCCGGAGCGGCGGATCTGCCCCTTGTGGGCGGCGCGGGCGAGGCGGAAGGCACGGTCGATCACTTCTATATTATAGTAGCGTGCGTGTTCCGGGTCCTCCAGGGCTTTGACCAGCGGCTGACCGATGGCATCCTCCGACATGGGAGGGCCGAGGTCTTCCGGCTGCTCAGGTTCCGTTGCTTCGGCGGGGGAGGGAGCCGTCAGCGCGGCGCCCTCTTCCATCGGTGCGGCGCCCTGCGCCTCATAGGGCGCATGGAACAGGGTTCTTGCGAAGTGCATCGCATTACGCAGCATCGTACTCCCTCCTTTTCATCCTTTCGAAATACGTCATTCTATGTCGCATCAGGGGATTTGGTTTCTCAGCCCTCCTTCGCCTCGCTGGCCAGACGGCGCAGGCGGCGCAGCAGTACCGAGTTGTTTAAGTTGACCTTGCCTTCGATGTGGTTGACCTCCACGGAAAGCCGCTCCTCCTCCACCTCCATGCGGAAGATGCCCATCTCACTTAAGACATCGAGGCAGATGCGCAGCCTGCAATGCTCCATCGGCCCGCCCTTGACGGTGGAGAGGCGGCGGGCGGTCTCCTTGAGGGTGGCGGGGCGGCTCTCCTGGCAGAAGAGGCGGTAGACGGCGACAAAGTCGGTCTTGTGCGGCAGCACTGAGAGGGCCTCGCGGCCGGTCATGGTGCCTTCCGTCATCACCCGGTACAGCCGCTGTCCCTCAGCGCGGCGGGCGGACTGGATCTCGCTCTCGCGGTAGTCCTTGATCACCACCTGCACGCTCTGCACGCCGCGGAAGACGTTGACATCGAGGTTGCAGCAGATGTCGATACACTCGCCGGGGAGGAATTCAAACTGGGCGCTGGAGCGGCCGAAGAGGAAGGCGGTGAGGGTGACATGGCCCTGCCGCAGGGTGAGGCGCAGATGCTTGTCCCCCGAGAGGGGGTAGATGTCCACCACCGTGAGGCCGCGGCAGAGGAAGACGGGGGCGGGGTTGCCCATGCCGTAGGGTTCCAGATAAGAGATGTCGCTCACCGTGTCGAGGGTGATGGCGGAGGCGGCGATCTCGCAGTCGATGGAGAGGTGGGGCAGCAGGGTTTCGGGGCGGATGGTCTCGTCGGCGAGCTTTGTGATGGCGTCGCGGAAGGCGGGGTAGTTCTCGCGGCGGACGGTGAGGCCGGCGGCCAGCGCGTGTCCGCCGAACTTCTCTAAGTGGGCGCTGCACTTTTCGAGGGCTTCATAGATATTGAAGCCGGCGATCGAGCGGCAGGAGCCCTTGCCGAGCCCCTCCTCGTCAAAGGAGATCATGATGGTGGGCAGGTAGTACTGGTCACACAGCCTCGAGCAGACGATGCCGATGATGCCGTGGTGCCATTCCTCGCCCGCCTGGACGATGATGTTGTGGTGGAGGAAGTCGCCCTCCTCCTCGATCTGTTCCAGCGCCCGCTGGAGGATCTTGTTCTCCTCCTCCTGACGCTGGCGGTTGCAGTCGCAGAGCTCGGCGGCAATCTCGTCGGCCTGCAGGGGGTCGCGGCTCAAAAACAGCTCCACCGCCCGGCGGGCACAGCCCACGCGGCCGGCGGCGTTGACCCTGGGGGCCAGGGTGAAGCCGACGGTGCCGGCGCTGATGCGGCGGCGCTCGATGCCGGTGCGCGAGATCAGTGCCCGCATCCCGACATTGTTGCTGCACTCAATCCGCCGCATGCCGAGGGCGACGATGATGCGGTTTTCCCCGGTGAGCGGCATGACATCGGCGATGGTGCCAAAGGCCACCAGCCCCGAATACTCTTCGATGGCTTCGCTGAGGCGCTCTCTGCCCATCATGGCGCAGATCAGCTTGAAGACGACGCCGACGCCGGCCAGCTCCTTGAAGGGGTAGCGGCTGTCCGCCCGCTTGGGGTTGACCACGGCCACCGCCTCCGGCAGCTGCTCCTGACATTCGTGGTGATCGGTGACCACCACATCAATGCCGCGCTCTTTGGCGTAGGCCACCTCGTCCACGGCGGTGATACCGGAGTCGACGGTGATGATGAGGGTGGTGCCGCCTTCGGCGATACGGTCGATGGCGGCGCAGGAGAGGCCGTAGCCCTCCTCGCAGCGGTTGGGGATGTAGTAGTCCACCCTGCCGCCCCGTTTGGTGAGGGCGCGGTAGAGGATGGAGGTGGAGGTGATGCCGTCGACATCGTAGTCTCCGAAAATGGTGATGCCCTCCCCGGCTGAAAGCGCCTGCTCAATGCGGGCTACCGCCTTTGCCATGTCGGGGATGAGCAGGGGGTCGCAGAGCGAATCAATGGACTTGCTCAAAAAGTCCCTTGCCTTTTGCGGCGTGGTCAGTCCTCGGTTGCACAGCAGCTGGGCAATGATGCGGGAAACGCCGAGGCCCCGGCACAGGGAGGCGACGGCCGCCTCGTCCTGCTGCTTCAGCTCCCAGGTTCGTTCCTTCATCTGGCCACCTTCCTTCTGTGTATTTTTTATTACAAAGCTCAGTATAACACAAAAAACGGCGAAAAACAACGGCTTCGGCCGTTCTTGTTTTCGGGTGGGAGACATTTCTTCCCCGGCGCCCTCCTCCCCTTTCCCGGTGGGGGCAAAGGAATTTGTCAATTTGCCAAAAAAACGCTTGACATCCTCCCCTTTTCCTGCTATAATCAGATACGCACTTGCAAATGAACTGCCTGCACGGGGGCGTAGCTCAGCTGGGAGAGCGATGCGTTCGCAACGCATAGGTCAAGGGTTCGAATCCCTCCGTCTCCACCATCAGGGTACGCATCCGTTGGGTGCGTACCCTGCCCGATTCCCTTCGGCGGTTGGCCGGGTTGGTTGGTTGTCAGTGATTGACTGTTTGTGGTTGATCGGGTCGGTTGGCTGTCAGTGATTGACTGGGTTGGTTGGCTGTCTGTTGAGGGCGGTTGATGTTTGCGGGTGG
>JAFQKL010000145.1 GCA_017396965.1 Clostridia bacterium | reverse complement strand
GGGGTGGTAAACGGCTTGTAGACGGTGGCCATTCCATCATTCAAAGGGCGGAGCTCGGGGGCAGGGACCGGCTCAGGGGCAGGCTCGGGCGCGGGGGCCGGCTCGGCGGGAGCGGGCTCCGCTGCCTTCGGCGGCTCCGCCGGACGGGCGGCAGGCTGGGCCACGGCGGAGGTGATGGTCTCAAAGCCGGTGGCGATGACGGTGATGCGCACCTCATCCTGCAGGTTCTCATCAAAGGAGACGCCGAAGATGGTGTTGGCATCGGGATGGGCGGCCTGGGTGACGAGGGAGACTCCGTCGTCCACCTCATTGAGGCCGACATCCGGCGGGGCGAAGATGTTGATAATCACGCCGCGGGCACCGTTGATGGTGGTTTCGATCAGGGGGCTGTTGATGGCCTCGAGCACCGCTTCGGTCATGCGGTCGCGGCCGCTGCCGTGGCCGACGCCCATGTGGGCATAGCCGGCATCCTTCATGACGGAGGAGACATCGGCGAAGTCAAGGTTGATGTATCCGGGGACATTGATGAGGTCGGAGAGGTTGGCAACGCCGAGGCGCAGCACGTCATCCGCCTTTTCAAAGGCGTTGCTTAAGGTGATCGGCGTGTCACTGACCAGCTTGAGGCGCTCGTTGGGGATAATGATGAGGGAGTCCACCTGCTCGCGCAGGTTGCGGATGCCCTGCTCGGCGATGTTCATACGGCTCTTGCCCTCAAAGCGGAAGGGCTTGGTGACGATGCCGACGGTGAGGATGCCCATCTCCTTGGCGATGCTGGCCAGCACAGGCGCGCCGCCGGTGCCGGTTCCGCCGCCCATGCCGGCGGTGATGAACACCATGTCGGCCCCCTTGAGGGCGGTGGCCAGCTCCTCGCGGTTCTCCTCAGCGGCGCGGGCGCCCTTTTCGGGGTTGGCGCCGGCACCCTGGCCCTTGGTGAGCTTCTCGCCGATCTGGATCTTCTGGGTGGCGCGGGAGGCGCCGAGATCCTGCTTGTCCGTGTTGACAGCGATGAACTCCACGCTGGTGATGCCGGAGGAGATCATGCGGTTCACGGCGTTGTTGCCGCCCCCTCCTACGCCGACGACCTTGATATTGACGGGAGTATTTGCACTGTTCTCGAAATCAAAAATCATAACCTGTTTCCTCCTGCAGTTTATACAAGTTTGGAGCGACGGCAACGGCTCCGCATGACTCGCTATTACCTTTTAGTATATTTCATTTCTCATTGAGATTCAAGAGGCTTCTGCGCAAAATGGCGAGGTTTTGGAAAATTCTCGTGGCGAAGACCACCATGGCGGCGATTTCCAGCTCCAGGTCAATGCACTGGCCGAAATAGGTCATGCCGGCGGCGAGCAGGGCGTTGATGAAGAAGCCGGAGAAGAAGACGCTTTCATTATAATCCCCGAGGGCACGGGCGCGCAGGCCGCCGATGATGGAGTCGGCACAGGCCACCAGCATGATGCCGACATAGGCGGAGATGGATTCGGGGAAGTAGCCGGGGAACCAGAGGCCGAGTCCCAGCCCCAGCAGCAGACCGAAGATGCCAAACAGCATGATGCACTCCTCCTTTTACGACGGGTTGGCCGGCACGTCGTCCTTATACTCCTGGGCGTAGGTGTAGGACGTGGTGCCGGTGTAGGCGCGGATCAGGACTTCATCCGATTTCTGGACATCGACCTCAATCTGGAAGAAGGCCAGCTGCTCGATCACGCCGCCGCGCATCTTCAGTGCCGATTCCAGCGCCTCGGGGTCGCCGATGGCGCGGATGACGAAGGGGGCGGCATAGCGGTTGTTGTTGACCGAGACGATCGAGCCGGCGCAGCGGATCTCGCTGGTGGCGAGGAGGCGTTCGCCGTTGATGCTGATGGCTTCGGCGCCGGCGTCGCGCAGCTCGTTGACCACCTGGAGGATGTCGTTGTCGTGGATGATGAGGTAGCTGGGGTCGACGGTGAGACCGTCCCCCGCGACGCTGGCGACACTGTCACTCATGGTGACGGTGACGCCGGGGCCGATGACATCGGTGAAGCCGGCCACCAGCTCGGCGCGGCGCAGCTCATTGTTGAGCACGGCGGCATAGTCGCCGCTCTGCAGCGACAGCTCGCGGTAGCGGGCGATGTCGTCCTTTAAGGTGAGCAGCTCCTGATAGAGAGCATCGTTCTTCTGGCGCTCCTCGTTGAGCATATTCTGCAGCTCCTGGGTGCGCAGCAGCTGGTTGTTGACGGCGTTTTCGCTGGTGATGTCAACACTTTTGAACTGCATGGCGAAGAGGAAGCCGAACAGCAGGCAGACGAAGAAGACGCCGATGCTGTAGGTGCGCTTGTACTCCTGCGCCTCCTCCTCGGGGGGCGGCTCCGCCGACAGGGCGGGGGCAATCCAATCGTTTGACTCGTTTGACACCGCGTCCTCCTCCGGGAGAGGCGGCAGGTTCTGCTGCTTGTCACTCATGGTGAAAATCCTTTCTTGGTGAAAACCGGCGTATCGCCTCTCTTGTGAGGTGGTCCCCCTCGGACGGGGGCTATTCCGCGGCGGGGGTGGTTTCAGGGTCGGGGGCTGCCTCGGGCGGGAGGGGGGCTGGGATGTCGAGGGTGGAGGGGTCGGGCGCGGGGTCGGGCAGCTGCTCCGGCTCCGCCATGAGGTCGGGGACGGAGCTGTCCGCCTTGTAGTAGACATAGCCTTCGGCGGCGGCGTCCAGCCGGCCGGCGGCGTGTTCGTCCTCGGCGAGGAGGCTTTTGATGCTCTCGGCGGCGAGGTGAATCTTCTTGTCGAGCGCGAGGCTGTCGCCCAGCTCGATGAGGAAGCGGCCGCCGTAGAAAACCTGCAGTTCGGAGGGGTTGCGCAGGTCGATGCGGCGGGTGTCCTCCAATAAATTATTATCCTTCAACGCGGCGAAAATGTCAACATAGATTCCGCTGTCGTTTTCTTCCGCAAAGGTGAGTTTTTCGGCGATTTGAACGCCGGTGAAGTCGCCGAGCAGCAGGGGGAGGCGGTCGGCATCCGGCATCTCCTCCGCCTGGCCGAGGATCTTGTCCTCAGCGGTGACGAGGTACTCCTCCCCCGCCGATTCGGCGCGGAGGACGGGCTGCTCGGGGGTGACGCGGAGGATGACGCGGTCGGGCAGACGGCGGTCGATGTCCACCTCACGCAGCCACGGGAGGGCGGTGAGAAGGCTGCGCTCCATGCGCTGGACCGGCAGGGTGAGCAGGGGCTGACCGGTGGAGAGGGCGGCGGTTTCCAGGAGAACGCCCTCGCTGTAAGGCGAGTCGCCTTCCACCTCGATGAGGCGGACGGGCAGGCTTTTGACGCCGTAGACCAGCAGAGCCGAGCTGCCGATGAGCAGGGCCAGCAGGGCGAGCAGCAGCAGACGGCGGCGCAGACGGCGGCGGGCGGCTTTTTTGCGCTGACGCGGGTCGTGCCGGGCCTGTCCGCCCGAAAGAGCGCGGCGGCGCTGTTTTTCCCGGCGCTGCTGCTCCTTTTTGGCGGCGCGGTGCTGGGCTTTCCTCGCCTTGCGCTCTTTCTCCGCCCGGCGGAGGGCGGCTTTTCTCGCCTTTTTGGCCTTTTTTGCCTTTTTGGACTTGCCCGGCACCGCCCTCCCTCCTTGCTCTGGTTGTTGTCTTTGGAACGGACTGTTCCCGATGTTCTCGTGATCGGCGCATTACGCTTTGGCACACACCGTGATCTCCGCCCCGAGGCTGCACCAGCGGGCGGCGATGTCTTCATAGCCGCGGGCGATGTGGCCTTCGTCAGCCACCTGAGAGCGGCCGGCGGCGGCGAGGGCAGCAAGCAGCAGGGCTGCGCCGCCGCGAAGATCCTTCGCCGTGACGCAGGCCCCCTTGAGCGGGCGGCCGCGGACGGTGAGGGTGGGGCCGTCGCGGTCGATGTCGGCCCCCATGGCGGCGAGTTCCGCCACATGGTGAAAGCGGTTTTCAAACATGGTTTCGACCATTTGGCTCTCCCCTTCCGCCGTCGCCGCCAGGGCCAGCAGGGGGGCCTGCAGGTCGGTGGGGAAGCCGGGGTAGGGGGCGGTGACCAGGCGGCCGAAGGGGCGCAGCCGGGGCGGGGCGCTGAGCCAGATGGTGTTCTCATCGGTGAGAATGCCGCAGCCCATGCGGCGCAGGGCCGCGAGGGCGCAGGCCATGTGGCGGGGGCGGATGCCCCTCAAGGTCAGGCTGCCCCCGGTGACGGCGGCGGCGCAGAGGTCGGTGGCGGCGGCGATGCGGTCGCCCTGCACCCGGTGACAGGCGCCGCCCAGCTCCCCGCCGCGGATGGTGATCCGATCGGTGCCGGCGCCCTGAATGTCGGCCCCCATCTTGTTAAGTAAAGCGGCGAGATCCTCGATCTCCGGCTCCCTGGCGGCGCGGCGCAGGACGGTGGTACGCGGGAGCGCCGCCGCCAGCAGCATCACGTTTTCGGTGGCGCCGACGCTGGGGTATGGGAGCGTGAGGGCGCTGTCCCGCGCCCGGTCGAGGCGGGCGGTGAGGCAATC
>JAFQKL010000144.1 GCA_017396965.1 Clostridia bacterium | reverse complement strand
TCCATATAGCAGAAGACCGAGGCGGGGGCTGACTGGGTGACGGTTTCGCCCTCGTAGACCAGGGTATAGCTGGGGGTGCCGACGTTGATGAGGCCAAGCCCCGGTTGGGCAGTCATGGTGACGGCGGTCGCGTATTTGCGCGAGGCCACCTTGCCCTTGGTGGAGACGATGGCCTCCGGCTCCAGCTGGTAGGTGAGACCGCCGAGCTTGGCGGTCACGGTGGCGCCGTCGGGGGCGATGCAGGTGAGGATGAACCGCTCGCCCGGGGCGTAGCGGGAGTTGGCGGTGGGGAAGAGGCTGCCCTTGACGAAGGCGGCGCCGTTTAAGGCGTTGCCCGCGCCGCTGCCCCCTCCCCCGCCGGCGGTGCGCTTGATGGTGAAGGTGCGGGTGGTTCCCTTGTGTTCAAAGGTGAAGGTGTTGGTGCCGACCTTGAGCGGCTCAAAGAGGGCGAAGTAGCCCGATTTGGTGCGCTTGATCTCCCTGCCGTTGACGAGGATGGGGTAGGCGGGATCGCCGGCGCCGATGATGAAGCTGTTCCCGGCAGAGGTGCTGTAGCCGCTGGTGGGGGCGGCGATGATCAGCCTGTCGGCCACCGGGGTCTCGCCGACCGTGGCGCTGCCCTGCTGCGGCTTGCCGTCGGAGGGCTTGCCGTCGGCAGGGACGGTTTCCAGGGGATTTTTGCCCTCGACGTAGAGGGTGTGGAGGGTGTCTTTTAAGGTAAAGGCGTTGCTTTCCAGCTTGGAGTAGCCGTAGTAGACATCCCCCGTGATGCCGCCCACCTCCTTGTTGAGGGCGAGCTGGCGGGCGAACTCCAGCGGGTCCTCCCAGGCGGAGGACTCGCCGATGCGGTAGGCGGCGTGGCCGATGTAGAGGTCGACGCCGGTGTCCTTGCAGACATCGGCCCACCATTCGGCGAGAATCGCATAGTCGCTGCCCTTCTGGCCGATGCGCCAGTAGAGCTGGGGGCAGATGTAGTCCAGCAGGCCCTGCTTGACCCAGCCGCGGGTGTCGGCATAGATGCTGCTGTAGCTCTCGAAGCCGTTGGTGTCGGAACCTTTGCTGTCATTTTTGGCGTTGCGCCAGATGCCGCTGGGGGCGATGCCGAAGCGGCAGTCGGGGTCGGCGGTGTGGACGGCTTCGGCGACCTTTCGCACCAGCTGCTCAGTGTTGGAGCGGCGCCAGTCGGCGAGGGAGAGGCCGTTTCCGTAGGCGGCGTAGGTGTCGGCATCGTCGAAGACGGCGGTGTAGGTCTTGCCGGCGCGGGTGACGCTGGGGGTGGGGTAGAAATAGTCGTCAAAGTGGATGCCGGCGATGTCGTAGTTCTCCACCAGCTCGGTGACACCGTCCACCACCAGCTGCATGGCGGCGGGGTGGCCGGGGTCCAAGTAGAGCTTGCCGTCGTCAAAGGCCACCGCCATGGCGGGGTTTTGGCGGACGGGGTGGGTTTCGGGGAGGGAGGCGATGTCGGTGTTCGGCTTGTCGGCGCTGCCTTCGGTGAGGCGGTAGGGGTTGATCCAGGCGTGGATCTCGATGCCGCGGGGCGTCGCCTGGTCGATGAGATACTGAAGGGGATCCCAGCCAGGATCCTGGCCCGCCGTGCCGGTCAGGGAGGCGGCCCAGGGGTAGTGGGCGGAGCGGTAATAGGCGTCTCCCGTCGGCCGCACCTGGAAGAAGACGGCGTTGAGGCCGGCTTCTTCTGCCGTGTCCAGAATGTCGATGAGTTCCTGTTTTTGACTTTCCTGTGTCTTGGTGTGGGGGAAGTCGATCGAATAGACGGTGGCGATCCACACGCCGCGCAGTTCACCGGCGGCCGCCGCGGACGGCGGGGCCGCAAGCAGCGGGAACAGCAGCAGCAGGGTGAGCAGGGCGGATCGCAGGGCGCGGGCAAGCGTCGCTTTTGCCTTCATTGTTACTCCTTTCCGGTCAAATGGGGTGTCTCTCTTTCATCTTCAGGGGGACGGGGTATCTGTTTTACTTCTTCTGCGCCATCAGGCGGGCGACGGTGGCTTCGATGGCGGCGGCGGCTTCGTCGAGATCCTCGATCTCCAGGACCGATTTTTCCAGGGGGCACATATCGTCCCCCGTGCGGTTGATGATCATGGGCACCAGCTCATCGCAGCGGTGCGGCAGGTGGTATTGATCCAGCAGATCGGCGGCGGAGCGGCTCATGACGGTACCGTGGACGGCGACGACACCGGCGCGCACCAGCAGCATGGCGGCGGCCTTGCCGATCACCGTGTCGGCCACGACGGCGCCTTTGAGCAGGTCGGGATCGGTGGCAAGCAGGGTGCGGATGGGCTTGACGCCCAGTCCCGACTGGGTGGCGGCGACGGCGCCCTCGCGGACGACGGCGCAGGTGACCTCCGGGGGACAGAGGGCGGCGGCGGCCAGCTTCATGGCCTCCTGAGTCGATTGCATGGCAGGATCCTCCTTATTTTGTCTGAAAAAGGCGCTGTGGGAGGGCAGACGGGATCGCCCTCCCACAGCGGTTGTCAGTTCTGAAAAAGACGCGCCACACCCACTGCGGGCAGGCGGGCTGCCCTTTTATCCTTCCTTGTGACGCAGCTCCTTGCGGGCGCGGGTCAGCTCCTCATCGGTGGGCATGGCGGTCTGGGCGCCGAAGCCGGTGGTGGAGAGGGCTGCGGCGAGGTTGGCCATGTCGATGGCGGCGGCAAAGGGGATGCCCTGGGCGAGGGCCACGGCGAAGGCGCCGTTGAAGGTGTCACCGGCGGCGGTGGTGTCCGCCACCTCCACCTCATAGGTGGGGTAGTGGACGAGGTCGTCCCCGGTGTAGACATAAACACCGTCGGGGCCGGCCTTGTTGATGACGGTTTTCACCCCCAGCGTGTGCAGCGCGCGGCAGGCGGCCTTGCGGGAGGCGAGGTCGGTGACGGGCAGGCCGGTGAGCTGGGTCAGCTCCGTCTCATTGGGGGTGAGGACGCTGACATAGCGCAGCAGATCGTCCGACAGCGGCGCGGCGGGCGCGGGGTCGAGCATCACCAGC
Organism: Clostridia bacterium; assembly: GCA_017396965.1. GTDB lineage: Bacteria > Bacillota > Clostridia > Oscillospirales > Feifaniaceae > Galloscillospira. The sequence continues at coordinate 14,348 of JAFQKL010000144.1, read as the reverse complement.
TTGCCCTGGCGGGCGCAGTATTCGGCGGCCCAGAGGTTGGTCTCCATGGGGATCTCCAGCTGAAGCAGCACGATGTCGGCATTGTCGATCTGGGCTTTGACGCGCTTTAAGTACTCGGGGGTCACCGTGGCGTTGGCGCCGGCGGCGATGCAGATGGCGTTCTGCCCGCTCTCCTCCACCAGGATGATGGCGGTGCCGGTGGCAAGGCTCTCATCGCACTCCACGGAGTCACAGTTGACCGAACACTCACGCAGGCGGCGGGCGATGTCGGCCCCGAAGGGGTCACTGCCCATGCGGCCAATCATGGTGACGCGGCCACCGAGACGCCCTGCGGCAGCGGCCTGATTGGCACCCTTTCCGCCGGGGGAGAACTGGAAGTCACTGCCCCGCAGCGTCTCTCCCGGAGCGACAAAGCGCGGAACGCGCATAGAGAGATCGGCATTGATCGAGCCGATGACGCAGATGGATTTTTGCTGGCTGTTCATGAAGGTTCCTCCCGAGTTTTCCGGCCGAAGACGGCCGAAGGATGCCCCCACCGGGGGACGGGGCAGAATCAAGGGGTTTGCCGAAGGCGGGGGCGGGCGTTACGCCTGCTCGTCCTCCCGCTCCAAAAAGCTTTTGATCGCCTGAAACGACTCTTCGCTGATGACGTGCTCGATGCGGCAGGCATCGGCATCGGCCACTGCCTCCGAAACTCCCAGGTGAACGAGAAAACGGCAGAGCAGCTGATGGCGCTCATAGACCTGCTCGGCGCGGGCGAGTCCCGCTTCGGTCAGGTGGATGGAGCCGTTGTCGTCCACCGTGACCAGCTCGGCCGCCTTGAGCAGACCGATGGCGCGGCTGATGCTCGGCTTGCTGAACGCCAGTTCGGTGGCGATGTCCACGGCGCGAACCGAGCCCTTTCTGCGCTGGAGCAGCAGGATGGTTTCCAGATAGTTTTCGCCGGATTCGTGCAGCTTCAAGGCCGTCCCTCCCACTTCAGAATCTCGCCTTTTACCGGGGGTGGGCCGCGGCGAAGGCGTTCACTTTATCTTACCATAATAGGGAGAAAACAGCAAGGGCCCGGGAGAAAATTATGAAAGGGAATCTTCGGAAACCCCGGAAAATGCGGCAGCGCAGCCGCGCAGACCGTACACAACCGGTGACAGGTGTGCAAACTATTATAATATATCGGCAGCTGTTCCCGGCGATATAATAGCCGCGGCTGCGTGAAACGGAGCGGTGCGGCCTCTGCTCTGCCGCAGGCTGATTAAGTCCTGCCGTCAGAGGGCAGGAGGACAGCCTTGCGGCTGCCCTCCTTGCGAAAGATCTCATGTGCCGCGCGGGTCGCCTTTGCGGGAATTCGCCGCTGCGCGGGGTCTTTGGGGTTACGGGTTGACCGTGATGATGAGGGTGTACACCCGAACCGCACCGCTCTCGGCGGTGACCTCGATGCCGACGGTGGTCTCCAGCCCCACGGTGATGGGGATGCTGACCGAGTTGGCACCGCTTCGCACCTCGCGGCCGTCGACGAGGATGACCGCCTTGTCCCCCGCGCGGGCGTGGGGCTGGATGCGCACCGAGGAGGCGCTGCCGGCGGAGATGACGGCGGTGTAGGTGTCGCCGGTGGAGGCGATGGCGTTGTAGGTGCCGTCGGCGCCGACGATCTTGAGGGATTCGAGGCGGGTGTCGGTGGAGGTGGAGTCGGTGGTGAAGTTGAGCGATTTGGTGATGGTCTTGCCGCTTGCCGTCTCAAAGGTCAGCTGCGCACTGTAGGCCGTGTTCTCCGCAAGGCCGGAGACGGTGACCGTCTTGGTGCCGACGCTGTTGGGCACGAAGGAGCTGAGCAGGGTGACGGGGTTCTTGCTGTCGCTCTTCTTCCAGTAGGTGACGGTGATGGCGCCGGGGGCATCGAAGGTGACGATGAGGCGGGCGCCGGTCTTGTCGATCTGGTCGGCCTTGAAGCTGATCTCGGGCTGGGCGGTGGTGAGGCGCAGGGAGGAGGCGGTGGAGGTGTTGCCGTCGCGCCCGGTGACGGCGGCGGTGACGGTGTAGGTGGTGGCGGCCTCAAGATCGGTGAGGGTGACGGTTTTGCTCTCGCCGGCGTAGACCTGGGTGCTCTGTTCAAAGGCCTCGCCGGAGGCGGGCTTGATGTTGAAATGCACGGTGCCGTCCACCGAGGAGGTCACCTTGACGTCGGCCGAGGTGGTGTAGGCCTGGGAGAGCTTGAAGGCGGTGATGCGGCCGGTGCCGTCGCCGGTGCGGAAGTAGGAGCTGGTGCGCTCAATGGCGTCACCGTCTTTGTACTCCAGCGTCTCATCCAGCAGGATGACATAGTAGGTGGAGTTGGTGGACAGCTTGTCGTAGGGGGTGAGGGTGACGGTGCGGTCATCGCTTGAGATCTCGGCGGTGAAGTCCACCCGGCTGCCGGTGGAGGAGCCTCTGCGCAGTTCAAATGCCTCATCCTCGAGGTAGCTCGCCCGCACCTCCTCGCCGTTGTCGTGACGCAGCACGGCATAGGGGAAGGTGATGGTGACGGCGGTGTCCAGCGGGACGTTGCTCTCGCTGTCGTCGGGATCAAAGAAGATGCTGCGGGCGATGGTGGAGCCGGTGGAGAAGGCGGACCAGAACTCGGTGTTGAGGTGGCCGTCGTCATCCGAGAGGGTTTCTTCGATGAGGCGGACGAAGTAGGTGGTGTTGGTGGAGAGATTGCCCTCGGGGTAGAGGGTGATGACGCGGTCGCCGTCCGAAAGCTCGGCGGTGAAGTTGACGAGGCTGCCGTCACGGCTGCCCTTGCGCAGCTCGATGACGGTGTTCTCAAGGTAGCTCTCGCTGAGGTCGGCGCCGGAGGCGCGGTAGACGTCGTGGTCGAACTCGAGGCGGATGTCGGTACCGCGGGCGACGTTCGTCTTCTCATCGGCCGGCTCGATCTCGGGGACAAGCCAGGTGGTGCCGCCGGTGGTGAAGGTCAGCTCGGCTTTGGGGTTGGTGTCGCCTCTGCCGTTGGCCACGGAGTCGGGGAGGAGGATGAGGGTGTACTCGGTGTCCTCCCTGAGCTCCTCTTTGGGGGTGACGCGGATCACATGGTCGTCCGACGCCAGCTCCAGATCAAAGGCCACGGCGCGCTCGTCCTCCGGGTCGCCGCGCCACAGCTCAAAGACGTCCTCCTCCAGATAGGATTCCGTCAGCTCGCGGCCGCTGGTGCGGTAGAGCTTCTGCAGGAAGGTCAGCTCGATGGAGGCGGAGGGGCTGACGCCCTTCTCGCCGTCCTCGGGGGAGAAGACGGGGGTGAGGTGCTTGTAGTCCTCCTTCGGCTCGTAGGCGTCACCGTCGAAGGCGTCGATCTCTTCCGGCTCAACTCCGTCATAGAGCGCGCCGGCGGCCAGCTCCTCGGACTCCTCGATCACGCCCTCGCCGAGGAAGGCGGTGGGGGCGGAGAGCTCGGCCTTTTCGATGGTGACATCCTCCTCCAGATAGAGCAGAACATCTTCGGCCTTCCCGTCCACCTTGAGCAGCTCGATCTCGCCGGCGGAGAGGTAGTAGACGCCGGGGCTTTCGATCACCAGCTCCTGAATGGAGCCGCGGTCGTTTTGAATGGTCGTGGGGCTTTTGATGGTGACGGTGTCAAAGTCGCCGCGCAGGCGCACCGTCTCCTCCTCGAGCTTGTCGCCGCTTAAGGTGAGGTCGGTGAAGCCCTCGCCGGTGACGGCGCGCTCCTCGAGGTGGGCGCCGCGGGTGAGGGTGACGCTGCCGGGCTGGGTGGTGCCGGCGGCGACGACGTGGATGTCGCCATCGGTGTCACTTAAGGTGAGGATGGGGACGGCGGTGTCGGTGAGCAGCATCCCGTCGGTGGGGCCGCCGCCGTACACCGTCACGCGGCCCATGACGCGGCTGTTCTCAAAGCGGACGTTGCCCTTGCCGAGCGACTCCGCCACCGTGACATTGTTGGCAAACAGCGTGTCCTTATACTGCACGCCGGTGAGGCCGACGATCTGGTCGGTGCGCACGATCTTCTCCCCTGCCAGCAGCTTGGCGATGGTCATGGCCGCCTCGCCGCGGGTGAGCGGATCATTGGGACGGAAGGCGGTTTCGCCGCTGCGCATCATGTAGCCCTTGGTGTTGATGATGCGGACATAGGAGGAGGCCCAGCCGGCGATGTCGGCATAGTCCGAAAGCTCGGTCAGCGGGCGAGTGGAGGCGGGCGCCGCCACCACGCGGGCGACGATGACCGCCGCCTCCTGGCGGGTGATGGCGACGTTGGCGCGGAAGGTGTTGTCGGTATAACCCGAGATGTAGCCGGCGGCGACCGCCTTGCGGACCTCCTCATAATACCAGTCCGCAGGGGTGACATCGGTGAAGCGGATGTCGGCCGCGGTCTTCATGCCGATGGCCTGGTTGAGCATTTTCGAGAACTCGGCGCGGGTGACGGTGCGTTCCGGCTGGAAGGTGCCGTCGGTATAGCCCGAGATGTAGCCGGCTTCGACGCCGGAGTAAACGTATTCTTCGGCCCAGTGCCCGCTCATGTCCGAAAGGGTGGACGCGGCGTGGACGGGCATGGCCAGCATGAGACCGGCCGCCAGCCCCGCCAGCAGGGCAGACAAACGTCTTTTCTTCATGATTTCCTCCTTAAAGACCTCAAAGGGATGACGGGTTCGGACAGACTCCGACTGATATCCTTATTTTACACGATCTCGGCACAGGCCGCAAGAGATAATATGAAAAAATTGCAAAAGAGCGGACGTTTCCCGCCGCCGCGCCCACTCCCCTGCCCCGCTCAACGGTTCTCAGCGGACAGCAGCTCCTCTTTCCCGTCCAGCACGGCGGAGCGCAGGCGGTCGCCCTCGTAGACCAGCTTGAGCGAGAAGAAGGGCCGGTTTTGCTCCAGCAGCCGGAAAAAGACCTTGTCCCCCTCCCACAGCGGCAGCGAGGGGACCAGGGATTTCTCCACCCACCTCAGCTCCCCCTCGTCGCAGGGGCCGATCTCCCCTTCAAAGCCGGTGGCGGTGAAGAGGTGCATATACTCGGTGGGCGCACTGTCCGAGACGAAGGTGATGACGGCGCGAAAGCGATAGTCGGTGAGGGTGAGACCGGTCTCCTCCTTGACCTCGCGGAGAAGACAGTCTTCCGGGCTCTCCCCGTCCTGAAACTTGCCGCCGACACCGAGCCATTTTTCATGGTTGATGTCGTTCTTTTTGCGGGTGCGGTGGAGCATGAGCCAGTGATTTTCGCGTTCGATATAACAAAGCGTTGTGCAGAGCATGATGGAGCCCCCCTTTGGATGATGCTTTATCATACCATATTTCGCTCATTTTTCCAAGGGGCGTGCATAAAGGGGGCAGAGTGGAAGATACTGGGTTACAACAGACTGACCGCAAGGAGGGTTTTTCATGAACAACGACCACACCATCCGTCTGCTGCGCGAGTGCAGCGCCGGGACCGAGATGGGCATCGCCTCGATCGAGGAGGCGCTGCCCGGCGTGCGCGACCAGAAGCTGCGCTCGCTGCTGGAACACAGCCGCGACGCCCACACCCGCATCGGGCAGGAGGCGGAGCAGATGCTCAAGAGCCGCGGCGGCGAGGTGAAGGAGCCGGGGGCGATTGCCAAGGGGATGAGCTTTGCCAAGACCAACTTGAAGCTGGCCTTCAGCCCCGGCGACGCCTCGGTGGCCGATCTGATCACCGACGGCTGCCACATGGGGGTGAAATCGCTGCGTCAGACGCTCAACGACTGCTCTTCGGCGGATTCTTCGGCCACGCAGCTGGCGGAGCGGCTGATCGAGGAGGAGGATCGGCTGGCGAGTGATCTGAGGGAGTATCTGTAGCACACCGCGAGAGGCAGGTTCGGATTGGTTCCGTACAGGAGGCGCAGAAGTGTGACAGATCTGCAGACTGATCAGGTGGATGAAAAAAAGACCGCGCAGAAATCTGCGCGGCTTGACAGCTGAGGGAACCTGTGCTAGAATGAAAGGGAAGGAGCGCCGCTGAGGCAAGCGGTTTCGCTTCGGCGCAAATTCAGGAGAGAGTTTTTTGCTCAAAAACCGTCACTTGGCCGAGTGGCGGTTTTTACTTTTTCTTGAAGACAATCCGGAGAACGCAGTCAAGGAACTCGACCACGACCGTGACCGTAAACTTCATGAGGCTTCACCCCCTTTCCCAAGGGAGTCGCCCAAGCAAAACCGCCCGCCACTTCTCCGCGGCGCTCCACGCCCGTCCGGGCGCTGGATTCAGTATAACACACCCTATCGGGTAACGCAATATTTTTCGACAAAAAACCGCCCCTCTGCAGAGGCGGTTTTTGTCTGTGTCATCCCACTGTCCTTTTGATCCTGAAACGCTCGCACGGACAGATACAACGCCTCAAAGTCCCTGCTGTTCCCCTCCGCCGATGACGACATCCACCCCGTTGACCTCCACCGATTCGTCGGCGGCGATGAGCAGGTAGCGGCGGCCGTCGATGACGCGGCTTTGCACCAGGTGGCTCTGGTCGGGGTCCACCGTGATGTGGACGGCGGGGGTGCGCACCTCAAAGCGGCGGCTGTCCAGCAGGCCCTGGGGGGTGAGGGTGCCGTCCCCCGACTGCTCCAGCCGCTCGGCCAGCGCCGCCGCCTGCTCGGGGGAGGCGCCGCACTGGGCCAGCACCTGCCCCACCTGACGGGGGGAGAGCACCAGCGGCTCCCCTTCCTCCTCCTCCTTGTGGCGGGCGATCGACTCGCGCAGGCGGCTGTGGACGGCCTGCACCACCTCGAGGCTGCAGTCCTCCGCCAGCGCCTCGCTTAAGGCGCTGCCGAACACCTCGCGGGAGGCGGCGTCGGAAAGCGGCGGGGTGCGGTTGAAGACGGCCTGCGGGAAGCCCTGGTGGCGGTCGCCGCCGCTTTTGGAGTAGTGCAGGGCGCTGTAGATGCTGGCGGCACCGTCCTCCAGTACGGGGAAGAGGAAGCCGACCTCGGGGGCGGCGGCCACCCAGTCGGCGGCGCTGCTGCGGAAAAGGCTGTCCGCCGCGCTGTAGGACAGCTCGGGCTTTTTCAGCTTGACGGGGCAGACGCAGCAGAGGATGTACTCAGAGACGTTCTCGCCCGCGTCGTTGAGGGTGGCGCCGTCTTTGGCCTTGTAGGGCAGATCCCAGGTGTCGTGGGCCAGGAGGATGAGGATGTTGTCCTCGGTGGGGTCCATCGACTCCACCACCGTCTGATAGAAGCGCTCCAGCGCCTCCTCGTCCTGCAGGGCGCTGTCGCGAAGGGTGCGCAGCAGGCGGTGGTGCTCCCCTTCCGCCACCTCGGCGGTGGGGAAGACGATCTCAAACAGATGCTCCCCCTGCCGGCCGGAGAGGGCCTTTTTGAGCAGGGCGAGGTATTTCTCGCCGTCGTCCTGCGGCAGGGTGCCGAGGGAGGCGTCGAAGCGGGCGAGGATTTCGCGGCGGGCGCTGACATAGCAGCCGCGGATGCGGCTGATGGCGCATTTGTCGGGATTGAGGCGGCGGCGCAGGCGGTTGATTTCTTTCGGGTTCATGGGCTCTCCTTTTCCTTTTGCTGTTCGGCTGGTTTGAGGGGTTTTCTGTTATCATAGCACATTTCGCCGCAAAAGTCGTGTGTTTTTTTGGAGCTTGTCACAAAATTCCTTTTCGCCGCCGAAAAACAGATTGCCTTTCTCCCGGTTTAACGGTATACTGTTTCTCATCAAGCCGCGCGCTCCGGCCGCTGCCGGGCGCCCGAAAGGAGAGAGTAGTACGATGGATGTCGAAAAGATCCTTCAAACAATTGAGAGCGATTGGCCGGAGCATTTGGGCCGGGTGCAGCGCTATGTCTCCCAGCCCTCTGTCAGCGCCACGGGACAGGGGATGCGCGAGATGGCCGCCATGCTGATGGAGGACTTAAAGGTGCTCGGCTGCCAGAAGATCGAGCTGATTGAGACCCCCAACTGGCCGGTGGTGTACGCCCACCTCGATGTCGGCGCGCCCAAGACCATCATCTTCTACGGGATGTACGACGTGCAGCCGGCCGATGAGCCGAACTGGACGGTGGATCCCTTCGCCGGCACGGTGGTGGAAGACCCCGATCTCGGCCCTGTTGTCATGAGCCGCGGCGTCACCAACCAGAAGGGTCCGCTCGCCGCCACTTTAAATGCCCTGACCGCCATTAAGAAGGTCACCGGCACCCTGCCCTTCAACGCCAAGTTCGTCGTGGAGGGCGAGGAGGAGATGGCCTCGGTGGATCTGCCCGAGGTGCTTGAAAAGCTGCGCCCCGAGCTGGAGGGCTGTGACTGCTGCTACTTTGCCCACTACGGCCAGGATGCCAAGGGCAAGGTGATGCATTACCTCGGCACCAAGGGTGTCATCTACATGAAGCTCAAGATCAAGGGCGGCGACTGGGGCGCTCCCATCGGCGATTCGATCCACGGCTCCAACGCCATCTGGATTGACAATCCCGTCTGGAACATGGTCCACCTGCTTGAAAGCCTCAAGGACAAGGACGAGAAGGTGCTGGTTGAGGGGTTCTACGACGATGTCGCCGGTCCCCTGCCCGGCGACGAGGAGGTGCTTGCCGAGCTGCTCAAGACCCTCGATCAGGAGCTGATCTTAAAGTCCTGGAACACCAAGAAGTTCAAGCTCGGCATGAACATGGAGCAGGCCATGCGCCGCTACTTCTTCACCCCCGAGCTCAACATCTGCGGCATCGAGGGCGGCTACACCGAGGAGGGCACCAAGACCCTGCTGCCCCACGAGGTCCATGTCAACATCGACATCCGCACCGTGCCCAACATGGATCCCAAGAAGGTGATCCGCCAGCTGGATGCCCACTTTGAGAAGCTGGGCATGGCCGACAAGCTGGAGGTTCAGTACTTCAACGGCTACAACTGGCAGCGCTCCGGCCTCTACGAGCCGCAGATCAAGGCGATGCTGGACGCCATCGAGGAGCTGGGCATCGACAAGGAGGTCTGGGTGACGCTGGCGGGTTCTGCCCCCTTCTCGCTGTTCCAGAGTATGTTCAACATCCCCTGCGTCTTCGGCGGACTGGGACATGGCGGCCGGGTGCACAGTGTCAATGAGTACGCCACCGTCCAGGGCATCAAGGATATGGAGAAGAGCATAGTGCTGTTCCTGCGCAATCTGATGAAGGAGTAGCAGATTGAACCACCGAAACAGTTAAAAAAGACGGCATCCCTCTTTTCGAAGGATGCCGTCTTTTTTCGCCTGGAACCATTCCCGGCAGATGCGACAAGTCCATATTACTATGAAGATGTTCTTTGCATAATAGCTCTCTGGGATTCAGGGGAATGTGTAACGTGCATATGGTGTTGGAAGTGTAAACGATCTGAGATATCCCAGTAATACAGGCCGTCCACAGTTCTTCCCAAAACCTCAATGCCTGCTTTCTCAAAACTATACTCAACCACGCCGTCGCAACGCACCCGCAGGATCTCGGCAATGCTTACTGTTCCGCTTGCTCCTGACAAATTTGCTGTCATCTGGTTCACAAAAGTGTAGGGTTTTCCGATAAGTCCATTGGCATAGTTTGCAGCATTAATATAGTCTGTGTCGGATCCAGCAGCCATTCGATAAGTTCCATAGTAATCCCGATCTTCAATATAGAACTCAGAAAAAGGCGCTCTATGCACCAACTCACCCGTTACTCCCGACCCACTGCTACTACTGCTGCTGAGACCGGTTGCATGAATGATGTACGTTGGCAGCCCACTTTGCACGGCATCAACAATTCCGGCATGACCAGTGATTGTTCCAATAAGAGCAGTATCCATTTCACGGTAGATTGCATGGCCGCGCTTGGCATTGTCTGCAGCAAAGGCCGGAAAAGAAGCATAAGAAATCAAATAGATAATCATTGCAAAAAGAGCACACAGTTTCTTGCTCATCGATCAACAAACCTCCTTATTATTTCATAGATCAATTACGTGTTTGGCTACTTAATCAGACGAGCGCACACTTGATACAGGTCGATTCCAGTCTCCGGGTTTGGTTGCGATTTCATAAAAATCCGGCCACCGATTTGCTTCAAGACACTGGGAAAGAAGCGCGGCTGCCTTTTCAGCATAACTCTCCTTTGATGCCGCCAGTTGCTCCAAACTGTCTGCGTAGTATACCAAGGGATCCCTTTCCACACAGCGAAATGCTAGAGAAATCCGTTCTGGGTCTCCGGAAAGAAGCAAACCATCGATTTCTGGGTACCCGTATTGACTCAACGTAAAGAGCAAATCATCAGACGCCATCGGGGAAACCGCTTCATTCTTCAAGACGTACTCCACATAACCGAGTTCGAACGCCTGATACTGTCCGATGATGGCACTGCCCGAGAGCAAGTTCACTCTGAAGAGATGATCCTCAGTATTCGGCGTATCGTGATCTGCCAAATACTTCTTCAGCCACCGCATGATGAGTTCCGGGGCATCCGAAAACACAGCGGATCGTTCGGGGTTGTTTCGGTTTGCTGCGACACTCAGAGCCTGAAGAACCTCGTTTACGGTCACAGGATCATAATCTTCATAGTTCTCAATAACATCGTAAATTACCTTCTTTGCCGCATCGGGAGATACCTGAGACATATAACGTACAGCGCGTCCTTTCGAAAGGGGCATCTTCTCGTCGCTCTGAAATACGCTTTGCAGAATTTCCCAGTCACTTCTGCTGGTGTTCCAATGAGCATAATCCATAACGAGAGTTGCCATATAATCTTTCTCGTTTTCAGGAAGGCGATTGCTTGCCAGCACCTCTTTCAGAACACGATTGTACTGCTCCTCAACGATAGGCATTCCGTTCTCCATGTGAGTAGAGTGTCCAAACACAGCAAGTTCGACAATAATCTGCCGAAAAGCCCAGGGGAGGTCCGGGTTAGTAACGATCTCACCGATGAGAGTGGGGGTGATATTCGGGGCGATCTTTTCCATTGCAACAGGGACGAACAGCGCATACTCAGACACAGCATTGATTTCATCGAGGTATTCGGCAGCTTCTGCCATCAGAGTCAACAACTCCTGCTCACTCAAATCATTCAGTGCCTTTGAAAAAGCGATGTTGTCTCCACTCGATTCCAAAAGAGCCGCTTTAAAAGCCTCCATGTTCTTTTGAAGAGCAACTTCCTCCGGATCCGGAGCTACCAGCGACTGAACAGCCGCGATGCTGACAAGAGCGAAACCCAAGGCACAAATCAATGGAAACAGTCGATTCTTTTTCACGTTCATGTGTAATGATTCCTCCTAACTCAGAAAATTAGCATGATAACAGGAGAATTACATCACCATCGGAACCTACCCCATCCTTGTTAGTTTGATATATATCATAAACATATCATAAAAAACGGATTTGTCAATGATTATTTATTATTTTTGCGATAAAATTTCGCTGATTCGAAAAAAATAAGTATATTATAGTATTTTTGTGCGCGCAATTGACCAATAGCATGTCGACTCAAGACAAATCACAGCCTGCTGTTTCTTTCAAAACAATTGTCATTCATAACTTCTACAGGAGTGAAAAATACGAAACATCATTATTGCATGGGACACACAGAAAAACAAGTCGTTTTCGTACAACATTCACTGGAGAAGCGCTGCACAAAAACAATATTCAGCGACTCCCGTAAAATGCGATCCGTCAATCGTTGCGCCGAAGGTACGATGGCCGGTTTGGTTGAGAAACCACCTGACTCGTGAGCCTATAACAAATCATTCAAGCGGCTCCTGTTTCGATCAAAGGAGCGGGAAACAGCGATGCGTCAAAGAAATGTCCTGAAAATATCGTTTTTTCTCGGATAGTATTTGCTGTTCGCCTCCATCTGTGATATACTAAACTCAACGTTGGCGCAATAAGAAAGGAGGAAGGCCCTTGCAGTATCTCGTCACAGCGGAAGAGATGAAGCGGTATGACGACAACACCATCGAGCGGATCGGCATCCCCGCCCTCGTGCTGATGGAACGGGCGGCGCTGGCTGTGGCCCGCGAGGCGCATGCGGCGGCGCTGGCCCGCTGTCCGCGGGGCACCCCCTCCGTCCTCATTCTGGCCGGCACCGGTAACAACGGGGCCGACGGGCTGGCGGCGGCCAGGCTGCTGTCGCGAAGAGGCATGGAGGTGGAGGTGGTCTGCTGCGGCGATGCCGCCAGGGCCACGCCTCAGTGGGTCACCCAGCGGGAGATCCTTGCCCACTATCCCGTCGTCGTGGGCAACACCCCACAGCGCGGGCGGTATGACGTTCTGATCGACGCGCTGTTCGGCGTCGGCCTCACCCGTCCGGTGGAGGGAGTCTATGCCGAGCTGCTTCGTTTTTTCAACGAAGCCGACGGCTTTAAGCTGGCGGTTGACGTCCCCAGCGGCATTCACAGTGACGACGGCCGGGTGATGGGAGAGGCGGCGAGGGTGGATCTCACCGTCTGCTTCGCCTTTTTAAAGCGGGGGCTCTGCCTCTCTCCCGGACGCAGCCATGCCGGCCGGGTGGTGGTGGAGGAGATCGGCATTGACGATGCCGCTTTCTTCGGTCAGCCGCCCGCCATGTTCGCCCTCACCGGCCCGCCCACGGCACTGCTGCCGCCGCGGGATGCGGGGGCCAACAAGGGCGGCTTCGGCAAGCTGCTGCTCGCCGCCGGCAGCCTCGGCATGACGGGGGCGGCGGTGCTGTCCGCCAGCGCCGCCATGCGCAGCGGCCTCGGCATGGTGCGGGTGCTGACCCCGGAGCATGGCCGTCTGGTGCTGCAGACGGCGGTGCCGGAGGTGATGGTGGAGACGAGGCCGTGCAAAACCCACCCCGACGAGCGCGGAGAACAGGCCCTGCGGGCGGCCTTTGACTGGGCCGACGTGCTGGCCATCGGCCCCGGGCTCGGCCAGGAGCCGAGAGCCAGGCGTCTGCTGACCGCTTTTCTCACCGAGAGCCGCCTGCCGCTGGTGCTGGATGCCGATGCCCTCAACCTGCTCTCTGCCGACCGGGATCTCCTGGACGAGACGGCGCGGCAGGGCCGGGAGGGGCGGGCCATCGTGCTGACCCCGCATCTGGGGGAGCTGGCCCGTCTGCTGGGGCAGCCGCTGGCGGAGGTTCTCGCCGACAAGGCGGGGAGTGTGCGCCGTCTGGCGGAGCAGCTGTCGGCCGTTGTGGTCGGCAAGGACGACCGCACCCTCATCGCGGCCCCCACCGGCCCCCTCTGTCTCAACCTCACCGGCAACCACGGCATGGCCACCGCCGGCAGCGGCGATGTGCTCACCGGGCTGCTGTCCGGGCTGATGACGCAGGGGCAGGAGCCGTTCGCCGCCGCCTGCACGGCGGTGTATCTCCACGGCGCGGCGGGGGATCTCGCCGCAGCGGAGCTGGGACCTTATGCCATGAAGGCCGGCGACATCGCCGACCGCCTCTGCCGGCAGGGTTCTCTGCCTCACTGAACCAAGGGTCTTCCAAACAATCTCATTCTAATAGAAAACAGAACATTTTATCGAAAACAGGAAAGGGGATTTACATCATGGGTCTGATTAAAGCTGCAATGGGCGCCGCCGGAGGCGTTTTAAGTGATCAGTGGAAGGAGTATTTCTACTGCGAGAGCATCCCGGCCGATGTGCTGGCCCTCAAGGGCAAGAAGCGCACCTCCGGCCGCGGCAGCAACCGCGGCAGCGACAACATCATCAGCAACGGTTCCGTCATCGCCATTGCCGACGGGCAGTGCATGATGATCGTGGAGCAGGGCAAGATCGTCGATCTCTGCGCCGAGCCGGGAGAGTACACCTACGACATCTCCACCGAGCCCTCCATCTTCTGCGGCAACCTCAGCGGAAACATCAAGGACATCTTTGCCAACATCGGCAAGCGCTTCACCTTCGGCGGCGAGGCCCCCAAGGATCAGCGCGTTTACTACTTCAACACCAAGGAGCTGATCGGCAACAAGTACGGCACCCCCTCCCCCGTGCCCTTCCGCGTGGTGGACGAGCGCGCCGGCATTGACATCGACATCGCCATCCGCTGCTTCGGAGAGTACAGCTACCGCGTCACCAACCCCATGCTGTTCTACACCAACGTCTGCGGCAACTTCGCAAACGAGTACACAAGAGAGGAGATCGACAGTCAGCTGAAGAGCGAGCTGCTGACCGCCCTCCAGCCGGCCTTCGCCCGCATCTCCGCGATGGGCGTGCGCTACTCCGCCCTGCCCGGTCACACCAGCGAGCTGGCCGACGCCCTCAAGGTGGAGCTCTCCGCCAAGTGGCGTGACTACCGCGGCATTGAGATCGTCAACATCGGCGTCTCTTCCGTCAAGGCCAACGAGGAAGACGAGAAGATGATCAAGGAGCTGCAGCGCAACGCCGCCTTCATGGATCCCACCCGCGCCGCCGCCCACATGGTGGGTGCGCAGGCTGCCGCCATGCAGACCGCCGCTGCCAACAGCGCCGG
>JAFQKL010000143.1 GCA_017396965.1 Clostridia bacterium | reverse complement strand
GGGGATTGCTGGGGACAAAAGAGGGGGAGGGGGGGAGGGGAAAGGGAGAAAAGTCGTCTGCGGACGACTTTTTTTGATTTATTTGATCGGTTGAAAACCGCGGAGCGGTTTTCTTCATTATTTATGGGGAATTTCGCCGTCTGCGGACGGCGACCCCTGCAGGGGGCGCGGCGGTTTTTTCACCCCGTCCCGCTCTTGCCAGCCGGGAGGGCCTGTGCTAGAATAAGGGAAGAACACCAAAAACAGGCCGCTCCGGCGGCTGCCGCATCAAGGAGGTCACCATGCTCTATCTCACCCGCGAGGAGATGCAGGCCGTCTGCCCGATGGGGGACGCCTTCACCGCCCTGGAAGAAGCCTTTACTCTCTATGTCAAAGGCGAGGCCGATGTGCCGCTTCGCGTCGGCATCGACGTGCCCGCCCACAACGGACAGGCCCTCTTCATGCCCGCCCGCGCCGGCGACGCGCTCGGCATCAAGATCGTCTCCACCTACCCCGATAACCCGAAAGCCGGCCTGCCCGTCACCCCCGCCACCATGCTGGTGATCGACTCCGCCACCGGCATCGTCTCGGCGATGATGGACGGCACCTACCTCACGTCCTTGCGCACCGCCGCCGGCGCCGGCGTCGCCACCCGTCTGCTCGCCCCCGAAGGCGCCACCGTCGGCGCCCTCATCGGCCTCGGCGGGCAGGGCCCCTGCCAGTTCGACGCGCTGGTCGAGGCTGTCCCCACCTTAAAGGAGATCCGTGTCTACGACATGGACGCCGCCCGCCGCGAAGCCTTTGCCAAGGAGCGCGACGGCAAGCACGGCATCGCCGTGATCCCGGTGGACAGCGGCGACGAGGCCGTCCGCGGCGCCCAGGTGGTCACCACCGTCACCACCGCCCGCGCCCCCGTCTTCTCGTATGAAGCCGTCACCGCCCCCTGCCACATCAACGCCATCGGCTCCTACACCCCCGAGATGCAGGAGCTGCCCCCCGAGCTGGTCGCCAACTGTGACCTGCTGGCGCTGGACACCGCGGACGGCGTCTTAAACGAGTCGGGCGACATCTTAAAGCCCTTAAAGGCCGGCCTGCTCGAAGGCAAGAAGATCGACACCGAGATCGGCACCCTGCTGCTTGAGCGGCACAAGCGCGGCGCAGGCGACATCACCGTCTACAAATCCACCGGCAGCGGCGTGATGGACACCGTCTCTGCCACCTTCATCGTGGAGAAAGCACTGGAGAAGGGGCTGGGGACGCAGATCGGCTGATCCCCAATCTCCTCTGTAAGCAGAGCAGCCTCTCATCCGGGAGGCTGCTTACTGTTTTTTCTCGTGCAAATGCTTTCATTTTTCGTGCAGATGACATATATTATCTTCAGGACAGAAGAGGAGGTGATCTCGTGTCCAGAACAACCAAAACCACCACCAACGTCACCGTGCGGATGGATGCCCAGATCAAGGCGCAAGCGGAGGAGCTGTTTGGCGCATTGGGCATGAACCTGAGCACAGCGATCAACGTCTTTGTGCGTCAGTCGCTGCGAAAGGGAGGCTTTCCCTTTGAACTGGTGCTCGACCAGCCGAACTGGGAGACGAGGGAAGCGATGCTGGAGGCGGAGCAGATTTTGAAGGATCCCTCGGTCAAGCGCTATTCGGATGTGGAAGAAGCACTGAGAGAGCTGAAGAAATGAGACGGGATATTGTATGGACAAAACGATTCAAAAAAGATTACGAGCGGATGTTACAGCACGGTCAGAATATGGATCTGCTGGACGATGTGATCCGTATGCTGGCACGAGGTGATGAGCTGCCTGCGAATCATCGGGATCACGCTCTCACAGGAGATATGCTTGGTTACAGAGAATGCTACATTCGCCCTGACTGGCTGCTAATCTACCGCATCGAAGAGGATGTTCTTGTGCTCACTCTCTCGAGAACCGGTTCGCGCAGCGATCTGTTCAAGTAGAAATCGAGAGAGAATGCTGGGAAAAGCGACGCACCCCGCCCTGGGGTGCGTCCTTCTTTTGCCGTGAGCCGTCAAATTCTGTCCTCCCAGCATTGACAAACGTCCTCAAAAATGCTATATTACAGAAATACACGAAACCTGTGTAAAATCATCCAACCTGAAACGGAGGGATTCCCCATGAGAGCAGCGACCGACATCGGCGGCACCTTTACCGACCTCGTCGCCATCGACGAGCAGGGCGCGCTGGTGCTGGAAAAGGCCCACACCACACCCCCGAACTTTGAGCAGGGCGTGATGGAGGTGCTTGCCAAGAGCGGCATCGACCTCACCTCCCTGACCGACTTCTTCCACGGCACCACCACCATCATCAACGCCCTCACCGAGCGCAAGGGCGCCAAGACCGCCCTGATTACCACCAGAGGCTTCCGCGATGTGCTGGAGCTGGCCCGCGGCAACCGTCCCGACCTCTTCAACATGGTCTTTGAAAAGCCGGCCCCCTTCATCCCCCGCTATCTGCGTAAGGAAGTGACCGAGCGCGTTGCCTACAACGGCGAGGTGCTGGTCCCCTTAAAGAAGGAAGAGATCAAGGATCTGGTCGACTACTTCAAGAAGGAAGGGGTCGAGGCGATCGCCGTCTGCTTCATCAACTCCTACGCCAACGAGGCCCACGAGCGGGAGACGGTGGCGGAGGTCAAGCGGCTGTGGCCGGAGGTCTTTGTCTGCCCCTCGGTGGACATCACCCGCGAGTGGCGCGAGTATGAGCGCACCTCCACCGCCGCCTTAAACGCCTATGTCATGCCGGCGGCCTCCTCCTATATCGACCGCCTCGACGCCCGCCTCACCGAGGCCGGGGTCAAGGGCAGCCGCTACATCATGCAGAGCAACGGCGGCACCACCACCTTTGAGCAGGCGAAGCTCACCCCGGTCAACGTCGTCGAGTCCGGCCCTGTCGCCGGTGTCTTCGGCGCGTCGATTCTCGGCAAGATGATCGGTGAGGAGAATGTCATCGCCTTCGATGTCGGCGGCACCACCGCCAAGTGTTCGCTGATCGACGCCGGGGAGGTCAAGGTCACCACCTCCTACTACATCGAGCGCGACGAGCGCAACGCCGGCTATCCGATCATGGCTCCTGTGGTCGACATTGTTGAGATCGGCAACGGCGGCGGCTCCATCGCCTGGATCGACGAGGCCGGCTCCCTCACGGTCGGCCCCAAGAGTGCGGGCGCCCTGCCCGGCCCCGTGGCCTACGGCAAGGGCGGGTCTGAGCCCACCACCACCGACGCCAACCTCATCGCCGGTCGCCTCTCGGCCAAGAACTTTGACATGGAGGTCGATCTCGAGGCCGTCAAGGCGGCGCTCGAAGCGAAGGTCGGTTCGGTCTTCGGTCAGGACGCGCTGGGCGCGGCCGAGAGCATCCTTCGCGTCGCCGACTCCAACATGAACAACGCCCTGAAGCTGATCTCGGTGCGCCGCGGCTATGATCCGCGTGACTTCACCATGGTCGCCTTCGGCGGCGGCGGCCCCATCCACGGCCCGAGCCTCGCCAGAGAGCTTTCGATCGGCAAGGTGGTCGTCCCGGTCGCAGCTTCGGTCTTCTCCGCCTGGGGGATGCTGATGACCGACATCCGCCACGACTTCATCCAGACCAAGATCACCTCGTTTGACTTAGCCCCCGTCGAGGAGCTGAACGCCCTCTGGGACGGCATGGTCGCCGAGGCCAAGGCCCGCTTTGCCGAGGAGGGTGTGGCGGAGGATCAGGCCGT
>JAFQKL010000142.1 GCA_017396965.1 Clostridia bacterium | reverse complement strand
CTTATTAGAGCAATGAATACTGGGATTGCGCCTCGCGGCCCGCGTCCACACCCCGGACGGGCACACCTTCCGCGCTGATTTTGGCACACTGCGTCCGGCAAAGCAGACTCCCCCAGTCAGCCTGCGGCTGACAGCCCCCTCGGGGAGGGGGCCTATGGTGCGATGTTCTGCCCTGCTACGCTGTTTCCAAGCAAAAAGCCCTGCCGACGCTCCAACCGCGCAGCGCCCCCACCCAATGCCACCCGCTCTTTCGGGCCTCGTCCCCCGCATCCCCCCAAAAGCGTCCAGGCCCAAAAACAGGGAGACCCGGTTCTCACCGGGTCTCCCCATCCTTACAATACAACTCAACAATACACACAATGCAACGGATCGCAACCACTCACTTCGCCGCGTGGAACTTCTCCCACTGCTCCATGTAATCCTCATACAGCGCCGGGAAGCGCGACGGCGGATTCAGCTCGTAGGGGCAGCGCGAGGCGCAGGCGCCGCACTCGATGCAGGTCTTGGTGTCCTCCATCATCTTGCGCCACTCCTCGTTCATCAGCTGGCTCACCGGCATCCGGCGCAGGTTGTAGTAGCTGCGCATCACCATGTCCACCCGGATGTCCATCGGGCAGGGCAGGCAGTAGCCGCAGTTGCGGCAGAAGTTGCCCTTCAGCTCGGCGCGGTCGGCGGCGATGATGGCCTCGGCCGCGGCGGCGTCCGGCGGGTTGTCAATGTAGCCGAGCATCTCCTCCAGCTCCCACATATGCTGCATTCCGTAGATCGGCAGCACGTCGGGATGCCCGGAGAAGAAGTGGTAGACGGCGGAGCCGTGCTGCATCACGCCGCCGCCGAACGGCTTCATGGCCACAAAGCCCATGTCCGCCGCCACGCAGTCGTCCTTGAGCTTTAACTCCGACTCGCTGGAGAGATAGGCGAAGGGGAACTGCAGCAGGTCGTAAAGCCCGCTCTCAATCGCCTCGCGGGCGACGTGCTCGCGGTGGTTGGTGATGGCGATGTGCAGCAGCTTGCCCTCCTGCTTCGCCTTGAGCAGCTCGTCGTAGACGCCGTCCTCCCCGCCGGGTTTCGGGCAGAAGGGCGGGTTGTGAACCTGAAGCACATCGACATAATCGGTCTTGAGCAGCCGCAGGCTGGTCTCAAGATCCTCGCGGATGCCGGCGGCGGTGAAGTGGTGGCTCTTGGTGGCGATGACAATGTCCTTGCGCACGTCGGCCAAGGCGATGCCGATCTTCTCCTCACTGTCGGAATACATCCGGGCGGTGTCATAGTAGTTGATGCCTTTGTCATAAGCATGGCGCAGCAGCCTGGTGGTCTCCTCCACCGGGCGGCGCTGCAGCGGCAGACAGCCGAAGGCCACGCGGGAGGCCATAATCCCGGTGCGGCCCAGTCTCATTTTTTCCATTCCTTGCAACTCCTTCTCCTTACTTTTGCGGGGTGGGGCTTGCGGGGGACTCTTGCAGACGGGAATTGATGCTTCTTTTGATATTGTAGCATCAATGAAGCCCTGTTGCAAGAGCGCAGCGGGATGAAGAGCGCCGCAGGCGTGTCCCCCCATCAATCCGACGCGGGAAAACCGTCTCATCCGATTTCTCTCAGCTTGTCAAAAAACTCTGTTTGCCATGAAGAAAGGGAAGGCAGGCGGAAAAATGTGATTTTCCGCCTGCCTTCGGCAGCAGCATGACCCGTGTCCCTCCTGTCAAGGGTGCGGTCGACAGAAAATTTTTGTCCCTTGCGGGGGACGGGACAAAAATTTTCTGTCTCCCCGCCTTCGGCGCCCTTGACATCCGGTCCCGCGCCCAGGAGAAGGAAGAAAACCGGCAAGACGGTTTTCTTTGATTTTTTATACAGGGAGTTTTCGACAGTTTGAGGGAGACGGCCGAAGCCGTCTCCCTTTGTTACGCACGATCTTAACGTATGATCTCAACACGCAATCCTGCAGCCTGATCCCCCAACCCCGATCATGCCTCCGGGTCAAAGGCAAAGGCGGCGATGTAGGCATCGCTCAGCGAGGTGGCGATGCGGCCCGGCACCCGGCGGTTCTCGCCCAGCACCACCACGCGGTCAAAGGCGGCGTCAAAGGCGGCCACCGCCGCGCTGTCCGGCTTCTGGCCCATCGCCAGCACCACCCAGTCGGCCGGCAGCTCCACCGCCGCGCCGTCCTCGAGGCGGGTCAGGCGGACCACGCCGTCACCCACGCCCTCCAGCTTGTGGCCGGGCAGCAGGGTCGGCGAGACCGCCGCCAGCTGGCGCATGATGTCAACAAAGATGCCGGGGTACATTCCGGCACCCAGCTGCGGCACCATGTCCACAATGGCCAGGCTCTCCACCTCGCCCGAGATCATCTTGGCAGTCTCAAGGCCGGTCAGACCGGCGCCGATCACCACCACGCGGCCGGAGACCTTGGCCTTGCCGGCCACCACGTCGTGCGCCTGCACCACGTTCGCCCCATCCAGCCCCGGCAGGGCGGGACGCACCGGCGCGGCGCCGGCGGCGAGAAACACGGCCTCCGGCCTGCCGGCCGCCACCGTCTCCACCGTCGCCTCCTCGCCGAGACGCACCTTGACGCCGGCGCGCTCCACCTCGCCCGCCAGCGTGTCCTTCAGCCAGGTGAGCTTCACCTTGTAGGGCGCCGTCTTGTCGGCCAGATTGAGGGCGCCGCCCAGCTGCGCTTCCTTCTCGTAGAGGGTGACGTCAAAGCCGCGCCGCCCCAGCAGCGAGGCGGCCTGCATCCCGGCGGGGCCGCCGCCGACGACGGCGATTTTGCGGCCGTCGCCATTGTTCACCGGCTCCGCAAGGCAGGCTTCTCTGCCCGCCTGGGCGTTGACCGAGCAGCGGACATAGCCGGCGCTGGTCAGCGTCTCAAAGCAGTAGAGACAGCCGATGCACTTGCGGATCTCGCCGCTGCGCCCGGTCTGGGCCTTGCGCACCCAGGCGGGGTCGGCAATATGGCCGCGGCCGACGCCGACGAAGTCGCAGCAGCCCTCCTCCAGCAGCTGCTCCGCCACCTCCGGCTCTTTAATCGTGTTGATGGCGATCACGGGCACCTTCACCGCCTCCTTCACCGCCTTGGAATTGGCCTTGCGCCAGCCCTGGCTGTAGGAGTAGGGCTCGATGTTCTCGCCGTACTTGCTGAAGTAGTTGCCGCAGCTGACATCGAGGGCATCGGCCCCTGCCGCCTCAAAGCGTTTGGCGATCTCAATGCCCTCCTCCAGCGTGATGGAGCCTTCGTGGTCGGGGTCGTACTCGTCCACCGAGAAGCGCACCATCACGGGGAAGTCGGCGCCGCAGGCGGCCTTGATGCCGTGGAGGATCTCAATCGGCAGACGGCAGCGGTTTTCCAGCGAGCCGCCGTACTGGTCGGTGCGCTGGTTGGAGGAGGCGCTTAAGAACTCGCAGAGGAGATAGCCGTGGGCGCAGTGCAGCTCCACCCCGTCAAAATCGGCGGCCTTGCACATCACGGCCGTCATGATAAACTGCTGTTTCAGCTCCTCGATCTGCTCTAAGGTTAAGGGCTCCGGCACGATGCCCGAGACGTTGGGGATGGCGCTCGGCGCATACAGCTTGCCGCCGTTCATGGCGGGGACGTTGGTGGAGCCGCCGTGGTGCAGCTGGGCAAAGATCTTGGTTCCGTAGCTGTGGATTCTGGCCACCATTCTCGCCAGCGAGGGCAGGTTGTTGACATCGAGGGCGGACAGCTGGTTGCCGATGGCAACGCCGTGCTCCTCATTGACGCGAAAGATCTCGGTGACAATCAGGCCGACCCCGCCCTTGGCGCGCTCCTCGTAGTAGCGCACCAGCTGCTCGGTGGGCTGGCCGTTCTTGCCTGCGTTGCCGGTGGTCATGGCGGTCATGACCACGCGGTTCTTGAGCCGGCAGTTGCCGATTGTCCCTTTTTCAAACAATTTCTTCATGTGGCGATCTCCTTTCCAAAACGGTGTGAAGCGCGATTCTCTCGCGCCCTGACTGTCTCTATTTTACCCTATTTTACATCTTTTGTAAAGCCCCTTCGGGAAAGAACGCCGCAAGACCCTCTCCGCCCGATGTCACCCCTCCCCTCCCGGTTTATTTTCCGCGCCCCAAGGCAGAGAATCGGGAGAAAAGCTTTGCAAAAGCGGGGAAAGGGGGGCGGATGGGTGAAAAAGTACAAGCTCCCGCCCCGTCCTCCCCTTTACACGGCGCAAAAAGCGTGGTACAATAATAAAATACAGAATTGTGCAGGGCAGAGGAAGGAGGGAGCGGTATGGGCAGACGGGTCGCGGTGCTCTCAGGCAAGGGCGGCGTCGGCAAGACCACGGTG
>JAFQKL010000141.1 GCA_017396965.1 Clostridia bacterium | reverse complement strand
TCTCCCTGCTCTATCTGCGCACCCTTGACGACCGCAAGCCGCTGTACGCCAAAAATGGCTACCGCGATGCCCCGGAGTGGATGCGCACCGAGACTTAAAGACTGTCGTCCCGCCGCCAAACAACGTCAGGGGGTGCCTGCGATGGAACGACCCGAAACGATGCTGCCGACCGAGCGTCTGAACAACCCGGACGATCTCGACGCGCTGCTGGAATTTGCCGACCTCGTGCGCCGGCTGACCGATGAGCGGCGGACGGCGGAGCTTTCCGCCCTGATTGCCCACACGGTGGAACACCGCTGCCACGAGGCCCTCTCCTGGGCGCTTGCCATTCTGGAGGAGGCGTTTGCGCAAGAGGAGGGCGGACCCGAACCCTTCGCCTGCCCCCTCGGCCGCGCGATCCCCGACTACGACGCCTTCCTGGCGCGGCTGCGGGCGCAGCCCGAGGCGTGCAAAAGCGAGGTGGAGACGGTGCGCGACGAGCACGGCGAAGTCACCTCCTTTTACCACATTTTCACCTACCGCACCGGGTTTGACCACGTCTTCCTCCGCTCCGCCGAGAACTTCGACACCAAGGACAACGACTTCATTCAGTACCGGCTGCTGTTCGGGCAGTCCTGACTGTTCCCGCAGGGGACAGCAGCTGCATCCCGAACCCCTGGCCGAAGCTCCGCGAGGAGACAGGAGACAACTTCCGGCAGCCGGGAGACAGCAGGCAGCGCCCATTCCCTCCTGGTTCCCGGCAGCCGGGGAGACAGCGCCCATTCCCTCCCGGCTTCTGGCAGACGGGGCGGCAGCGCCCATTCCCACCCGATTTCCGCCCTCCGCAAAGCGTTTGGGGTGTGTTAAGTGCTTTGACACAGCTGTTCCGCTGCAGACTCTGCCGCTCAGCCTTCACCGTTCTTTCGCCGTTCTTTCACCGTTCTGCGGACTTCTGATCTTCCCCATTCATTCTTCTCTATTTCAATTCTTCCCGATTTCCATTCTTCTCGATTTCAACCCTCCGGCGCCGCCCCACCGGGCGGCGCTTCTGAGGTCTTCGGAGGTTTTTCATGCGATTTTGCACCCTTGTATCCGGCAGCAGCGGCAACGCCCTCTACCTGGAGGAGGGCGACACCCGCCTGCTGATCGACATCGGCCTCAGCCTGCGCGAGCTGACCCGCCGTCTGGCGGAGCTGGGGCAGAAGCCCGCCTCGCTCACCGGCCTGCTGCTCACCCATGAGCACGGCGACCACGTCAAGGGCCTCGCCCAGTTCGCCGCCCGCACCGGCGTGCCGATCTACGGCAGCCGCGAGACGCTGATCGCCCTCTGCGCCAAGCTCGGCACCGTCATGCCCGACCGCTTCACCGCCTTCACCGGCCCCGGCCCCTTCCGCCTCGGCGGCCTCTCGGTAACACCGTTTGCCGTCCCCCACGACGTGCCCTGTCTCGGCTATCGCATCGAAGGGGAGAGCGCCACCTTCGCCCTCGCCACCGACATCGGCTGCGTCACCGACGCCATCCGCGCAGGACTTCGCGGGGCCGACTTTGTGCTGGTGGAGAGCAACCACGATGTGGAGATGCTGATGGGCGGCCCCTATCCCGCCCACCTCAAGCGCCGCATCCTCTCGCAGGAGGGCCACCTCTCCAATGAGGACTGCGGCGCCCTCTGCTGCGAGCTGCTGGAGCGCGGCACCCGCCACTTTGTGCTCGGCCACCTCTCGGCGAGCAACAACCTGCCCCGCCTCGCCATCGCCGCCGTCTGCGGCGCCCTGCTGGAGCGCGGCGCCCGGCCGGGCGAGGTGACGGTGGATGTCGCCCCCCGCTTTGAAACGGGGCCGCTGTTTGAATTCAGCCGCACCGCCCACCCGGCGGCGGCAGGGGAGGGGCGCGGGCGATGAAGATCACGGTGCTGGCGGTCGGCAAGCTGAGCGAAGCCCACTGGCGGGCGGCGGCGGCGGAGTACATCAAGCGGATGGGCGGTGAGCTGACGGTGGTGGAGCTGCCGGAAGTCTCGGTCCCCCGCGGGGCCTCGGCGGCGGAGATCCAAAAGGCGATCGAAAAGGAGAGCGCCGCCATGCTCGCCAGGCTGCCGCGCCGGGCCTATGTGGTGGGACTGTTTGTCGAGGGCAAAAGCTGCTCTTCGCAGGCGCTGGCCCAAAAGCTCGAGCAGCTGCCGCTGCGCGGCTTTTCCGAGGTGGCCTTCCTCATCGGCGGCTCCTACGGAATGTCCGCCGCCGTCAAAGCCGCCTGCCACGAGCTGCTCTCCTTCTCGCCGATGACCTTCCCTCACCAGCTGATGCGGGTGATGCTGCTCGAGCAGCTCTACCGCGCCCGCTCAATCGCCAAAGGGACGGATTATCACAAATAAGGAGCACAAATCAGGACAACAACGCTCCCGGCTCCGCCGGGTGGACAGAGGGGAAGACGAATGTCTTCCCCTCTCAGCGTGTCAAAACAGTTTGGAACGCTTTGCGGAGAGTGACGGCCGGGAGGAACATGGCTTTCCCTCCCCGGCTGCCTGCACCGGCGTCCTCCGCAGCCCTTATCCCCCCCTCTCAACGCCGCCCCCGGCG
>JAFQKL010000140.1 GCA_017396965.1 Clostridia bacterium | reverse complement strand
TCCCCTTTTCGATCCCCTTCTCGATCCCCTTCACGATCCCCTTTACGATCCCCTCTTCAAATCCTGCCCGCCGCCCGCGTTCGGTATAATCTATGGCAATATCCCGCATTTTCTGCTGATAAGTCATATACGGCACCTCCAATCTCGGGTCGTTTCTTGCGGTCTTTAACGCCTCCTGCACCTCACGAACCAAGGTGCTTCGGGGAGACATCGTGTCATCGTTGGTCCGCAGGTAGTCCAAAAACTCGCTGATTGCCGGGTTGACATTGGCCTCTCTGTAGCCGCTGTTGAGGAAGCAGACGTGGCTCCCGTCCTCATAGACCAGCCCCGGGCAGTCTTCCATGCTGCTGATCCGCTTGTAACAGGCCAGCCCGCGCCGGAAGTAGTCGAAGTTGCAGACAAAGATGATATAGCTTTCAGGCAGCTCATCGTAGTCGGCCCCCTCCTGGAGAAAGCGGCGGTCGATGCCGCTCTGATAGTAGCGGGCGCGGCGTTCGAGGCTTTGCTTGCGGACGTTTTGCATCTCGATGTCGTACCGCGTTTGGTTTTCGTCGTTTAAGTAGACATCCAGGCGGATGCCGTGGCTGACGGGGTCGTCTTTGAGATCTGCCTGTTTGGTGATGTATTCAATGCGTGCGATCTTCTTGTTCAGGAGAGACTCGAGAAACAGGGTGCAGATCCTTTCGCTTCGCATCACCTCGGCGAACATGAAGTCGCTGGACAGCGGCAGGTCTTTCAAGGGGGTGGTGAGGTCGAGGTCACAGGGCAAGAGGTCGGCTGCGGTGAGCGGCGCTTTCTCGATGGTGTCCATGCGGCATCCCTCCTTTTGAGTTTATTATACGCCATTGGCAGAGCAAAATCAACGGGGGGTTGCCTGCAGAATTCGCACCTGGGCTAGGGTTTTGCCGGTTGTATCGACCCAGGCGGTCAGGTCGTGTGAGCCGTCCAGCAGCGCGGTCAGACTGTCACTGCCGGAGAGCCAGAGGTCGGGGCCGGTCATGTGGATCTCCACCGATTGGGAGACCGACAGGATGCGGTCGCCGGCGCGGATCTGCCAGGTGTCGCCCGAGAGAACGAAGTTGTCCGCCGACACCGAAACCCGCTCGAGGGGGCGCAGGCGGAGGATGCGGTCAAAGCCGTATTCGGTCGACGCGGTCGCCATGCCAACATACCGGGTGTTGGGAGAGGAGACGGTGAAGAGGAGCCTGGCGCTGATCCCGCCGCTGTTCTCCAGCGATGCGGCGGGGTTCTTGTCGCCGCCGGTGCTGACCCCCTCCTCTGCCGGGTAGGTGGTGATGGCCCCGTATCGGTAACAGCTGCCGGTCACATCCTTGAGCAGCAGCAGATCAACCTGACCGGCTCCGTTCAGGCGGTACCAACTGACCCCGGAGGCGGCGACGCGGTCCAGCCCAGCGAGGGCGGTGAGGTCGGGGGAGGTCTGCCCCTGTTCGCCCTCAAGACTGTAGACATGGCCGGACCCGATCCATTCACAGGCGCGAACAGCCGGGGCGAGACTATGTCCATCCACCGTACCTGCGCGCAGATCGACGACGCCGGAGGTCTCGGTCGGTGCGGTGCAGCGCAGCTCGGAGGCGTCGGTGGCGGTCACCAGGACGAGGGAACCCTTGGCCTCAGGCCGGCAGGTGATGGTGTCGGCCTTCAGGGTGATGCCGCTGTCGCAGAGGGTGACCGAGCGGCCGTCCGTCGCCAGGATGGCGGGCATGGAGGGGGAGAAGCTGCCGCTGCGGCTGGCTGCCGCCACCTTGTTGTCGTCGGTGAGCAGCAGGGTGACGCGGTCGCCGATCCCGCAGTCCTTGAGGCTGTCCCAGGCGCCGGCGAGAACGGGGAGCTCGGCCCCTTGGATGGTCACGGTCTCCGCCGCCGCAAGGCTGGGGGAGGCTGCAGTGAGAAAACCGGTGACGCGGCGGTCGCTGACACGGAGGGTGCCGGCCGCCGCGTCGTAGTAGCCGACATCGTTCTTCGCGAGATCCGCGGCAGTGGCGGGGGCGTTGTTTTTGGTGATCGACACCCCTTCCGGCAGGCTGAGCGCCTGGGCAAAGGCGGTGTATGCAGGGGCGGCATCGGCGATGGCAACGGCGGTGTCCGCATCGGTGCCGCTGCTGAGGACGAGGTGGGTGACGGCGCCGTCCTCATCGAAAAAGAGACGGACGGTCTCCCCCTTGCGCGCCGCCACCTTGAGGTAGCCGCCGGCGGTGTAGCGCTCGGCTGCATCACCCGCGATGACGAAGGCGGTGGAGGGAATCCGCCGCCGGCTGCCGTCCGCCCCCGTGAGCTCACCGGCGGTGGCCGACCTGATCTCAAGTTCCCCCGTGCCGCCGCTCTCGGGAATCACCCCTATCACAGCGCCACTCCCGTCGAGCAGCAGCTGCACCACCCGGCCGGTGAGAAGTTCGCTCTGGGGTGTGGCCTGCCGATACCAGGTGATGCCGCCCTCCGGCAGACAGACCATGGCAAGACCGTGTTCCCCGCCGCGCTCGGCGTCCACCGCCAGCAAAATGGCCTCTTCCACCGTTGCGACGCCGGCGATGCTCTCGTAGAAGGGTCTGCCCGTGCCGTTTTTTATCTCAAAGAGAGTGCGAAAGAGCAGCAGCGCCGCCTCGCCGCGGCTGAGCGGCCGATCGGCGGTGAGGGCGACACCCTCGGTGATGCCGAGTTTTTTGGCGAAGTCGAGGCTGTCGTCCGGCCAGACACTGCCGATCTCGGCGGCGGTGTATCCGAGCAGGCGCAGCAGGATGGTGGTGTACTGGGCAAAGGTCACGGGGTCGTCGGGGCCGAAGGTGCCGTCTCCGTAGCCGCTCATGACCTTCTCGCTGCCGGCGAGGTTGACATGGCCGCTGTACCACGCCCCGGCGGGAACATCGGCATAGAGGGTGCGCCGCGCGTGGCTCTCCACCTGCTCCTCAAGCCCCATGGCGCGCACCAGCAGGGCGCAGGTCTCGGCGCGGGTGAGGGTGCGGTCGGGCGAAAAGGCGCTCTCCCCGGTGCCCGTCAAAATGCCAAGTCCTGCCAGGGTCTCGGCGGCAAGGGCAGTCTCTTCGCCTTCCACATCGGCGAAGACGGCGCCGGCGGGCAGGACGGCGAACAGGCTGAACAGCGCAAGCGTCAAACAAAACAGTCGTTTCATGGTCGTACCTCCTCAAAAATCAATCTGCCCGCAGCGCGTCCACCGGCTGCAGGCCGGAGGCCTTGACGGCGGGGTAGAGGCCAAAGCCGATGCCGATGCCAAGCGAGAAGAGAAAGGCAGCGGCCGTCATCCAGGGGTCGGGGAGCAGAATCATGTCGTAGATCAGCTTGCCGAGCAGGAGGGAGCCTGCGAGACCGACGGCGATGCCGATCAGGCCGCCGAGGCCGGACAGCACCGTCGACTCAACCAGAAACTGGGTGATGATGACGCTGCGCTGCGCTCCGATCGCCTTCTTGATGCCAATCTCCCTGGTGCGCTCGGTGACGGTGACCAACATGATGTTCATGATGCCAATGCCGCCCACCAGCAGGGCGATACCGGCGACGCCGCCCAGCACCACCTGGATGGAGGCGGTTTCATCCTCCGCCGCCTGCATGGCGTCGTTGCCGTTTTCCACCGTGTAGTCACCGGTGGCGGTGTCAAAGTTTTCGGCCATCCAGTCCTCCACCGCCGCCAGGACGGCAGCCATCTGTGTGCTGCCCTGCACCTTGATCGAGAGATCGGTGATTCGGTCACTGCCCAGCATCCGCCGGTTTAAGGTGTAGGGGACAAGGACACAGTCGTCCATCGACGCTTCGGCGCTCCCATCCTTGGGGTAGTAGATGCCGACGACGGTCATGGGGATGCCGTTTACCATCAGCTGCTCCCCGAGCGGGTCGCGGTAGCCGAAGAGCGCCTTCGCCACATGGGCACCGAGGACGCAGACGAGCGAGCGGCCCTTGATGTCGGCGGCGGTGAGATCGCGGCCGCGGTCGAGGGTGTAGTTGCTGCAGGCCGACCACTGTTCGTTGCCGAGGTGGATGACGGCGGTGTCGCTGGTGTTGGCATGGTATTTGAGCACGCCCGTGGTTGAGAGATCGGGGGTGAGGCCGATGATCCGGTCGGCGAGGGTCTCCTCCGCCCAGTCCATCAGGGCGCTCGACTGGTCGGTGGTGTTGGTGCGGTCATAGCCGGTCATGCTGACCAGCACCTTGTTCACCCCCAGTTTTTCGTAGTAGGCGGTGAGGTCGGCGTTGTAACCCTGCACCACCGAGACCAGGATGAGCACGGCGGAGACGCCGATGATGATGCCGAGCATGGTGAGGAAGGAGCGGATCTTCTTGTCGCGGATCGACTCGAGCGCCATGATGACAGTGTCCACCTCAGTCCCCCCTTTCCACCGCCGGTGCGCGGCTGAAGTTGTCGCCGACGGGACAGAGCTCATCCGGGGTGTTTTGCTGGTCTTCGACGATCCGCCCGTCCGAGAGGCGCACCACCCGGGCGGCTTTGGCCGCGATGCCGTTGTCGTGGGTGATGAGGATGACGGTGGTGCCGGCGCGGTTCAGGTCACGCAGGATCTGAAGCACCTGACCGCCTGTTTTGGAGTCGAGGGCGCCGGTGGGCTCATCCGCCATCAGAATCGGCGAGCGGGTGGCGATGGCGCGGGCGACGGCCACCCGCTGCTGCTGGCCGCCGGACAGCACCATCGGCCGGCTGTCCGCCCGGTCGGCGATCCCCATGGCGGCAAGGGCTTCGAGGGCACGGGCCTTTCTCTCCCGCTCCCCCACCCCCTGGTAGGTCAAGGGCAGGGCCACATTCTTCCACACCGAGAGGGAGGGAATCAGGTTGTAGCCCTGAAAGATGAAACCGATCTTGCGGCCGCGGATGTCGGCAAGCTCCCGCTCACTGCGGTGATGGGTGGGGATGCCGTCCAGGAGATAGCTGCCGCGGGTGGGAACGTCGAGACAGCCCAGGATGTTCATCATCGTCGACTTGCCGGAGCCTGAGGCGCCGACCACGGCGACAAACTCGCCGCGTTCGATGGACAGCGAGACACCGTCCAGGGCGCGCACCTCGTTTTCCTGCCCCTCACCGTAAATCTTGCTGAGGTTCTTGATCTCAATCAGTGCCATTTCTCCACCTCAATTCCTGCCGGCCGGCCTCTGGCCGCCTTCCATCCCGCTCATTCCGCTCATGCCGCTCATCCCACTCATGCCGCCCGGTCTCTGGCCGCTGCCGAAGTCGGGCATCTGACCGCCGGGGAAGGTGGGCATCTGACCGCCGGGGAAGGTGGGCATCTGACCGCTCTCTCCCGCCTCCTCCACCACAGAGGTGGAGTCCCCGCCGGCGGGGGCCGGGTTCTGGTAGCGCAGAAACAGCTCTTCGTCCGGCCCCACGCCGGAGAGGATCCGGATGCTGCCGGCGTTGAAGTCGCCCACCTCCACAGGGACGGCATGAAAGCCTTGCGGATAGTCGGTGACGCTGCCGCCGACGGCGGCGGGGTCGATTGCCCCCTCGGGGGGCTGCTGCGCCTTGACCAGCAGGTAATACCCGTCGTCATAGCGGGCGAGAGCCTGGATGGGGGCCAGCACCCCCTCCCCTTCCCCTTCGCCGGTGTCGATGCGGTAGGTGACGGTGACACCGGCAGCGAGTGCCCCCTTTGAGTCGATCGTGATCTCCGCCGCAAAGGTGGAGACGCCGCCGCTGCCTGAGGTGGCCTCGAGGCTGAGATGGCTTAGGGTCGCGGGGTAGGAGACGGTGTCCGAAGCGGTGGTGCGGTAAACCGTGACATCCATGCCGGGGGTGAGCAGGTCGGCATCCAGCTCGTCGATGTTGACGGCGATCTGCATCGACTCCTGGTTGTAGATCGAGATGCTGCCGATGTCGGTGCCGGTCATGCGGTTGGTCATGTAGCTCGCCTGTACCACCTGTCCTGTGATGTCGCTGTAGCGGGTGTACTCGGTGGCGATTGCCTCTTCGAGCTCGGCGATATTCTCCTTCAGATGCTCAATCTGCTTGACTGCGGTGGCGCGCCGGCTCTCTCCCCCGCTCGACTCGATCAAAAAGAGCAGCTGTCCCGCCTCCACCCGCTCGTAGTCCATCACCAGAATCTCGGCCAGCTCACCGGCGGTGCCGGCGGTGAGGGTGTCCACCTTGTGGAAGGCGAGGGGGGCGGAGTCGACGGCGTAGAGGGCGCCTGCGCTGTCCTCCAGGTGGCAGGAGGCGACGGTCCCCTCCGTCAGTGCCCCCGGGTTCTCACATTCGAGGACGACGGCAAAGCAGCGCATCCCCTCTACCGTGAGATAGTCCACCTCGTGGATCTCGGCGACAACCGCCTCCCGGGTCAGCATCAGTTCGGGAAAGGTGAGGGTGGCCGGCATACCGACGGCGATCCGGTCGCGGACAGAGTAGCCAAAATAGAAGGTGGCCTTCATCACGCTGTCATCCACCAGTGTGCAGAGGGCGGCGCCATTCTGCAGGCTGCGCCCCTCGGCGGCGGAGATTGCCTCCACCCGCCCCGCAAAGGGGGCCAGAACCTGCCGGGCGGCAAGGCTCTCGTCGATCTCGGCCAGCTCCTCCTCCAGCTCCTGCAGCTCAACCTCGTATTCGACAATCTGGTCGCGCAGCTCCGAGGAGTCGAGCACATAGAGCAGATCACCCGCCTGCACCTCCTGTCCCGCCTCGACCTGCCATTCGAGGACGGTGCCGTTGATCTCGTAGGTCACCGAGTCGGCGGGGATGGTGGTGCCGGATCCTTCGAGGGCCTGGTTGAGGGAGCCGTAGGTGGTGCGGCCGGTGACGGCCACCCGCTCCTCCTCCCCGAAAAAGAGCTGCCGGCAGCCATAGACTGCGGCAGCGGCGAGCAGCAGCGCCAGAACAATCACCAGCCATCTGCGCCTGCCTCTTCCCGCGCCGGCTGCCGTGCCGGGGGTTTTGACCGTTGTATCCATGGGTGACCCTCCTTTGGTCGTTCTTTTGTGGAACCATGGTAACACCCGCCGCTGAAATCAGGCTGAAAACGGCCTGTCCGGCAGAAGATTTCGGGAAATCGCCCCGGGTCGGTCACCGGCCGGACACACGGCGGCCGCTGCGGGCAAGGGGGAGGCGGAGCAGGAAGCGGTTGCCGAAGGCACCGCTCTCCGCCCACAGACTGCCGCCGTGGGCCTCTGCCGCGGCGCGGGCGATCGCAAGGCCAAGCCCGTGTCCCGCAGCGTCGCTGCGGGCGGCGTCCAGGCGGTAAAAGCGGCGGAAGATCTGTTCCAGCTCCTCCGGCGCGATGGCGTCACCGCCGCTGGTGACGGTGAGCAGACAGGATCGGCCCTGCCGGGTGAGGGTGAGCTCCACCCGTTCTCTGCCGTATTTTGCCGCGTTGCCAAGCAGCTCCTCCACCAGGGCAGCGAGGTGGACTTCGCTGCCCGTGACGATAAGGTTCTCCTCAATCCGGCTGGTCAGCGCCAACCCCCGCTCAAACAAGATCGGCTCATAGGGCAGCAGGGCGGTCAAGACCGTTTCACTCCAGCGGACGGGGGCGAAGTTCGCGTGCAGGGCACCGTCGTCGATCCGGGCCAGCTCGAGCAGTCCCTCGGTGAGACGGCGCATCTGCCGGGCCGCGGCGAGGATGCCGGCGGCGCAGCGCAGACGCCGGGTCTCGCTGCCGTCCTCCGCCGTCAGCAGCTCGGCGTTGGTGATGACGACGGCCAGCGGCGTCTTCAGGTCGTGCGAAGCGTCGGCGACAAAGCGGCGCTGCTCGGCAAAGGTGCGCTCCACCGGGCGCACCGCCCAGGCCGCCAGCGCCAGGCTGACCGGCCAGAAGAGCAGCAGCGCCAACAGGCCGATCAGCAGACAGTTGCGCGCCAGGTGGCGGACGGCGCTCCGCTCACTCGAGATGTCGACAAAGAAGACCCGCTCCCCCTGGTCGCGGTGGTAACGCAGATCGTACTGTGCCAGCGTCCCCACAGCGTTCCCCTGCGCCCGCACCTCATCGAGCAGCGTGCGCAGAAACGCCTGATCACTCAGGTCATACAGTTCACCGCCAATGGCGTGGATCTCGCCGTTCTCCAGCTCCCTCAGCACAAACATCGGCAGCCGCACCTCCTCCGGCGGCTCCCAGGGACGGACAGGGGGCTTGGCAAAGGGCATTGACGCCATCCGCTGCAGGGTCAGACGGCTCTCATGCTCCATCCGCCGCTGGGTGGAGGTGATGACCACACCGAAGACGATGCCGAGCATCAGCGAGACGATGAGGGTCAGCATCAGCGCCAGCTTGAGGCGCAGCCGGCGGATCACGGCTCCACCTCCAGGTGATAGCCGAGCCGGCGCACCGCCTCAATCTTGATGTTGGAGCCGATGCTGCGCAGTTTGCGGCGCAGAAAGCCCACATAGACCTCCACATGGTTTTCCACCGCGTTGCTCTCGTACCCCCACACCCGCGCAAGGATCGACTCCTTGGAGAGGTTGGCGGATCCCGACCGCAGCAACAGGCGCATCACGTCGAACTCCCGCGCCGAGAGGCGCACCTGCCGCTCGCCGCAGATCAGCATCGAGAGGGAGAGGTCGAGGGAGGTGTTGCCAAAGGAGAGGGTGTCCACCTGCCGGCCCTGGCGGCGGAGCAGGGCGTTGATGCAGGCCAGCAGCTCTCTGGTGTCAAACGGCTTGGTGAGGTAGTAGTCCGCACCGGCGGACAGACCTTCCACCCGGTCTTCCACCCCCGAACGGGCGGTGAGCATGAGGATCGGTGTGCCGCATCGCTCAGCGCGCACGCGGCGCGCAAGGGAAAAGCCGTCCAGACCCGGCATCATCACATCGAGGATCAGCAGGTCATAGACGCCGAGCAGGGCGTACTCCGCTCCCGTCTCCCCGTCCAAAACACATTCGACCGCAAAGCCTTTGGAGGTCAGCAGGCTGTGCAGCGACTCGGCCAGCAGCTGCTCGTCTTCCACAATCAAAATCTTCATCGGATCGCCTCCTTGTCTCTTCCATTATGATATATCTATTTGCTGAAACAGAGCTGAAATCAGGGCGGTTTTGTGTCCATGCTCCCTCTCATCGCAGCAGCACCGGTGCAGGGAGGAGCCTGTTGGATCGACAGTCTCAGCCCGGATGCCAAGCGGGCAAGACCGGTGAGGACAAAACAGGGGGGATGATCGGTTATCTCAGTGTCTCGGCTGCAGCGTCAATAGCAGCTTATTCCCTGAGGCAAGTCCGGGCAGCTTGACGACCGCTTCCGGAGAGAAGATGAGAACGCTGCCGCACACGCCTCTGCTTCCGGTTGTTGGGACGGCCGACCTCTTCCGGATCGATCCCCGGGCAGTTGCAAAAGGGCGTGGGCAAGATAGACAGACGAGTTTGCCTGTACGGATATGGGAAGTAACGTCAATTGTAAAGGGCTCCCCGTTACCCGTGGGGGCATTTTGGGTTGTGCGACAGTGGCTGATGTCGGCAGAAAATAGAAAAAGGCCGAAGTCTTCTTTGTGAAAACTTCGGCATTGGTGGGGCTGGTGCCCTGATTGGGTTGTGGTATGATTTGGTGCTGTTGTGCGGATTCGTGGAGACTTTCATTTGGTTTCTGTCAAGGTTTGGAGCCTCTTTTCAACGCAATTGGGGGAAGAAAGATCCGTGATTCCTGTCTCAAAAAAAATCCTCTTCGCCAGTTGCGCTCAAAGGGGGCACCGCTGACACTTTCCGAAAAATCTACCAAAAGGGAAGGTTCGAGTCACAAATCCCCCTCCCCATATCTATGGTTGCGACCAAAAAAAATTCGGGGTCCAAAAAGCCCGCAAACGCTAGATACGGGCGGCTTTCCGCCGCCCGTATCTAAAGTGAGCATCAAACCTGGTCCTGCTGCTCACTGTAGATATTCCGATTGATCACAAAAATACCGGCACCCAATCCCGTGTGGATCGCCCATCGGATTGTCTCATTCCATCCTGGCCAGCTGCCGGATGCCGGAGACAAACTGTTGGAAACTCTCTGATGTATTCTCCTCAATCTGCATATGGGGTGCAATCCGCTTTGCTCCGGAAATCTGCTGATGATCCGGCAGCAGTTTTTTCAGCTCGGCCTTGGGATCTGCGATATGATCCGGTTCGCGGAACTTTTTCTTTTGTGAGAGAAGCGCCAGGCTGGGTTTGTTGTAAGCGGCTGCCAGTGCGTGTGTATCACCGAAGTACCAAGCCTCCAGTTCCTGACAGGCAATTCGGACGAGTACAGGAAATCGGCTGTCGCTGCACAGTTCAAGCAGGCTCTTTTTGAGCTCGATGCAATCCACATTGTCCTGATCATGGAGAATGACAAAGCGGATGTCACCCGGTTCATTCCACCCGCGCAGCTTTTTGGGGATGGATCGCCGGAGATCCTGCTTCCCCTTGTGCTTTACTGTTTGAAAATCCACACCATCCGGAAGGATTTCGGGCAAGAGCTCATCCAAAAGAGCCTTCATGGATTCCTCTTCCAGCAGAAATACCAGCTTCATGCTTTTGTCTCCCCCACCTTGGTGGCTTCCTCGAGCAGGATTCCCTGTGTCCACAGTTCACCCAGATGATCCCCTTCCCGATAGAGAGATGCGACCAGCGGAAGCTCTGCAGCGCGGACAATCTGGGTGTAGCCGTCAGACTTTACCATGCAGAACAGCTCCTCGAGCGAAATGGCATCGAGAAAATCGGGGGAGTGGGTGGAGATGAAGACCTGTCCGCCCACATTCGCATACCGCCTGAATTCTTCTGCCAATTGGGGGAGAAGCTCCGGATACAACTGGTTTTCCGGCTCCTCCACACAGAGCAGAGCATGGGGGCTGGGATCGCTGAGCAGGACGAGATAGGTAAACATCTTAATGGTGCCGTCTGAAACGTTTTTTGCTATAAATGGATTTTTAAACTTTCCATCCTGAAAACGGAGGATCACATAGCCGTCCTCGGTCACCTTCGCCTCAACATTGGTCACGCCGGGAATCCTCTCCCGCATAGCGGTCAGAATGGCGTCAAACCGTTCACGGTGGTTGTCGTAGAGATACTTGGCCACCTGCGCCAGATTGTCGCCCGTGGCAGAGAGGGTTTCGCTGTAGTTTGCCTGCTGACGCGTGCGGGCGTTGTCGATGTGAAAATCGAAAACATGCCAGTCTTCGATCAAGCGGCGCAGCGAAGCCATGGCCGGGAAGTTCTCGAACTGCCCGAGCCCCTTGACCGCGAGGATGTCCGGCGAGGCCACTTTCTGCGGTGAGCGGGCCGCTTTCTTGACATCGTCATAAGAGCTGACCACACCCTCTACGGCAATACCTTCTCCGTTGGAAAAGTCAAGGATCTTCCATGGCTTACCGCTCTGCCCGCGACGAAACCGCATGATCTCTTTTTTCACGATCGGCAACGCCTGTTCATTTAAGCCGATTTCAAGTTCATAGGTGATGATCGGCTCGTCCGGAGACGGACGGAACTTGATCTCAAACCCCATGTCCCCGGTCTGCTCTCGCGAAATCACATCAGAAAAGCCGCCACGCATGGCCAGAGCTGCGCGGACATTGCTGTTCAGGCAATCGTGCAGAAAGCCGAAAACATCAAAAAAAGTCGTTTTACCGGATCCGTTTTTTCCTAAAAATACAGCCATCTGCGGAAGATCATTGACCTCCACATCCTGAAAAACACGAAAGTTTCGGATCTTCAAATATTCGATTCGCATAACGATCACCTCTGTCCTGTCAGAGTCATCCACCCGCGCTTTTACTGTACGAAAGAGATTGAATGAGCGGAATCTGCAAAATGAACAGGCAATACTTGAGGCGGTTTCACAGCTCCTGTCCGTTCCGCTCTTCTCTTCAATTATACCCTTGAGAGTGTACAAAATCAACAGATACCGTGTGGAAAAGCTGACAGACAACCAGAGGGATTTCGAATTGGCTGCGTCCTTAGCCGTGTAAAGGGGAGAGGTCTCCGCACACAATTCGAGCAGCATGCTACGGTGAGTTTGAATCGATGCGCACACGTTGGCAGAAGATCCTGACTCACAAGCGTTCTCAGCAATGGCGGTGGTAAGCCGGGACTTGCTCCAGCGGTTTTGACGGGCGGCGTGGATGTACCACCGGCGCTCTTCTTCCGACTCGCAGGCTTCGAGGATGACGATGTTGCAGCTCCAGTTGAGCTTCATCGCTTCGGCCATCAACTCGGGATCGCTCTCGTAGGCCCGGTAGAAGTCGCGCATCCGGCGGAGGGTCCTAGGGGAGAAGCCGGAGAGATCGGGATGGTTTTGCTGAATGTGCTCGGAGGCGATGACCGCTGCGCCCTTCTCGGGGCGGGCGGCAATGGCTTGGCCGATGAGATGGCTCAGCTCCATCTGGGTGAGGCCATCTACCCTCGCGAGGATCGCATCGAGGGTGGCGTACAGGACGCTGTAGTCAGCAGGTTTTCTCTTGTTCATGTTGGCTCCTTTTCCATTAGGACAGAGTAAAACTCAGTTTAAAACCGCGCTTTGCTTTGCCGTGATGTTGTGTTTTGTTTGTTTTTTGATGATTCTGCACATCTGGCTGTCGGTCGGCATGTTTTAAGACGGTAAAATCGTACGGCTGCTGCGAAAAAATGCTGTGGAAATTCCCCTCAAAGCATGGTATACTGGGGATAATAAAGCGGCCATAGAGGAGGTTGAACACATGGGATTGCTGCCAATGGACTTGGACATTTTACCGCCGTCCGACGATCGAGTCTTCAAGTTAATCCTGACCTCGGAGGACGCAAAGCCGGTGTTGATGGACCTCATCACCGCTCTCATCGGTCGCTCCGTCGTCGCAGTCGAGGTGCGCAACAACGAGATGCCGTCCGGGGACACGGAAGAGAAAGCGGAGCGATTTGATGTCAACTGCCGCATCGACGACGGCACCCAGGTCGACCTTGAGATGCAGGCGAGCCGAATTCAGGAGGACTCGGACGGAAGACATCAAAACCTGAAGGGAAAGAGCATCTATTACCTCTGCGACCTGCACTCTTCCCAGCCGTCCAAGGGTGTACGCAGATACGACAGACTGGCCCAGACCTACCAGGTGACCTTCTGCTCCTACACCGTTTTTCCGGACAGAGCAGAGTATGTCAATTCCTTTTCCATGCGCCACGACAAAGACAATGAATTGCTCTCGGACGCGATTCATGTGGTGTATGTGGAGCTGAGCAAGCTCAGGGAGATCATGAAGAAATCCGTCAGCGACATGACGGACTTGGAGAAATGGGCGATCTTCTTCCAGTATGCGAGTGAACCAACCTACAGAGAGACGGTCAACCAAGTCATCGCATCTAAGGAGGTGCTGCAGATGGCGGGAGAGCTTTTGATGAGTATCAGTCAGGATGAGCGGGAACGAGCCGTGTTCCGCAGCCGTCGGATGTATCAGACCGATCTGCAGTCGGATCTGGCAACGGCGGAGGACAGAGGGGAGCGGAGAGGACGGATTGCCGGGAGGCAGGAAGGACTGCGGGAAGG